>NZ_LBBT01000292.1 GCF_001006285.1 Paraclostridium benzoelyticum | reverse complement strand
AAAACTATAGCTAAAGAATTAAAATCTTATAGATAATATAATGTAATTGTGAATGATAATTGATATCAAATAAAAACAACATATTACTATTATGAAATAAGTTAAGGAGAATGTCAATGAGGAAAATAGCTATATATGGGAAGGGTGGAATAGGAAAATCTACCACTACTTCGAATTTATCAGCAGCTTTATCTAGTTTAGGATATAAAGTTATGCAAATAGGGTGTGATCCTAAAGCGGATTCTACTAAAAATTTAATGAATGGGAAATTTATTCCAAAAGTTTTAGATGTCATGAATACTAAAGGTGATGGAGTTGAGTTAGAAGATATAGTATTTGAAGGATATAACGGAGTACTTTGTGTAGAGGCAGGAGGGCCAACTCCTGGTGTTGGATGTGCAGGGAGGGGTATAATAGCTGCATTTGAAAAGTTAGAAGAACTTAGTGCATTTGAAAAATATAATCCAGACATAGTTATATACGACGTTTTAGGAGACGTTGTATGTGGAGGATTTTCAATGCCTATCCGAAATGGATACGCAGAAGAAGTATATATAGTAACTTCTGGAGAAATGATGTCTATGTATGCAGCAAGCAATATTTCAACTGCCGTAAATCAATTTAAAAATAGGGGATATGCATCCCTTAAGGGGTTGATATTAAATGCTAAAAATGTTGAGGATGAAATAGATTTAGTTGAAACTTTAGCAAATGAAATAAATAGTGAAGTTTTCCATTATATACCTAGAGAAAAAATGGTACAAATATCAGAAAACGATGGAAAAACAGTTATAGAAAAAGATAAAAATTGCGACATGGCTAATGTTTATTTGGATTTAGCTAAAAAAGTAATAGGATAAAAAATTTAAAAATACATACGGAGGAAAATATTATGAAATTTAGAAAATTAGCGTCAGTTTTTATGGTATCAGCATTATTTTTAACGGGTTGCCAAGCTTCAAGTACAGGGCAATCAAAAGAAGAAGAGAAAGAAAAAGTGAGTGTAGTAAGTGCTACTGTATCAGCTACTCAAGTATTAGATAAATTAGAGGCAGAAGTTATTGGTGTTCCTACAACAAAGATGGAGTTACCTCAAAAATATAAAGATCTACCACAAGTAGGTCAAGCTATGAGTCCTGATTTAGAAATTGTAGCGTCTTTAGAACCAGATTTATTTGTTATGGACAATATGTTTAAGGAAAAAGTTGAAAAGAGTATGAAGGAGTATGATTTAAACACATTTTTCTTTGATACAAGTACATACACAAGCTTTTTATCTAGTATAGAAAAACTAGGAGCTAAAATAGGCGAAGAAAAAGAAGCTACAAAACTTATAAATGAATTAAAAGATGTAGAAAAAGAAGCTAAGGCTAATAAAAAAGGAGAGGCTCCAACAGTAGCAATTTTATTTGGTGGAGGAGAAAACTTCATGCTTGCAACAGATACATCTTACCTAGGGGATTTAACTAAAACAGTAGGAGCTAAAAATATAGCTAACAATTTAGATACTAATGTTAAATCACCATATATACAATTTAGTTTAGAGCAAATACTTGAGCAAAATCCAGACTATATACTAAGATTTGCTCATGGCGAGTTAGAACAAACTAAAAAGGCATTTGACCAGGCTTTTGATAAAAACTCAGCATATAAGGAGTTAGATGCAGTTAAAAATAATAAAGTAATAGATTTAGACCCAAGTGTATTCAATGTATCAGCAAACTTACAAGTAAAAGAAGCTATAAAGACTCTTGGAGAAATTTTCTACGGTAATTAATTATGAAAATTAATAAAAGATATTTAACAATAGGTCTATCACTAGTATTACTACTTATACTACTAATACTCTTAACCACTGTTGGAAGTGTTAACTTAAGCTTTACAGAGATCATAAATGCATTAATTAACAATGATAATAAAATGGTGACTACAATAGTTTATAAAATGAGATTACCGAGAAATATATTAGCAGCATTAGTTGGAGCTAACTTAGCTGTAAGTGGAGTTCTTTTACAATCAGTTATGAAAAACCCGCTAGCAGACCCTGGAATAACAGGAGTTTCAAGTGGAGCAAGTGTAGCAGCTATTTTTATATTGCTACTGTTACCACAATATACGGGAATACTTCCTATTGCTGCATTTATAGGTGGAGCTATAGCTTGCATATTAGTATTTTTAATGGCTTATAAAAATGGACTAAAGCCAGGAAGGATAGTTCTAGCCGGTGTTGCTATAAACACTATATTAGGAGGTGTAATTTCATATTTATCAACTATGTATAGTGATAGAATACAAAGCGCTATGCTTTGGTTAAATGGTAGTTTAGCTACTAAGACTTGGGCAGATGTTGAAATGCTATTTATATATTCAATAGTAGGATTAGTTGTATCATTATTTCTTATAAGAAGTGCGAATGTACTTCAACTAGGGGATGATTCAGCTACTAACTTAGGGTTTAATGTTAACTTAACTAGACTGTTGATATCAGGAGTAGCTGTATTTTTGGCAGCTACGTCTACAGCAGTAGTTGGAATTATAAGCTTTGTAGGTCTTATAGTTCCTCATATATCAAGAATGATAATGGGAAGTGATCATAAGTTTACAATACCATTTAGTATGATTTTAGGAAGTATAGTTTTATTAGTTGCAGACACATTAGGTAGAACTATTGGAGGAGCTGTAGAAATACCAGTAGGTGTAATAATGTCTATAGTTGGAGGACCATTCTTCTTATACTTACTAAGAAAGAGAGGTAACTTTTAATGATTAGTTGTAAGAATTTAAAAGTTGGATATGAGGAAAAAGTAATAATCGAAAATTTAAGCCTAAGCATAAATAAAGGTGAAGTAGTTTCTATAATAGGTCCTAATGGTTGTGGAAAATCAACATTATTAAAAACATTATCTAGAATTATAAAACCTATGAGCGGCGGAATATATATACAAAATGAAAGTATAAAAAATTTAAAAAGTAAGCACATATCTCAAAAGGTATGCTTATTATCTCAACATAATGATGCACCGGGAGATTTGACGGTTGAAGAACTAGTTTATTTTGGAAGGATACCACATAAGAAATGGTACGAAAGTAAAACTAAATCTGATGAAGAGATTGTAAATTGGGCTATAGAAAATACAGGATTAAAAAGATATAAAAATACTCCTATAAATTCTTTATCAGGAGGAGAAAGACAAAGGGCTTATATTGCACAGGCCCTTTGTCAAAAACCGGATATACTTTTACTAGATGAGCCAACTACATATTTAGATATATCATATCAATTAGAAGTTATGGAACTGGTAAGGGAAATCAACGAAAAGTTTAATATAACTATTGTCATGGTACTTCATGAATTAAATCAGGCGAGTAAATATAGTGACAGATTAGTTATTATGAAAGATGGAGAGATAGTTTCAGATGGATGCCCAAAAGAGGTTATAAACAAAGAAACTATAAAACAGGTTTATAAAATAGAATGTGATATAGACAATGATCCTATATCTAATAAACCAAGGATCCATCCAATACAGACTATAAAGATAGCTTAGGAGATTGAGATTTATGTACAGTTTAGACATTTTAAATAAATTAGATGAAATAAATGAAGATAAAGATATAAAGTCTTTATCTCATGCAATATTTCCAGGAACACACTGTCCATTATTTGGGGTTATGCTTACAGCAAGCTATATAAAAAATATGCCAGTGTTAGTTGTTGGAACTAGTGAGTGTACTTATTATACGAAAAATTTTGCATATCATAGGCAAAAGGGTAAAGATAGTGTATACTCACTTGCTTTAAAAGAAAAAGATGTAGTGTTTGGAGCTCAAGCAAAGGTTGAGAAAGCCATAAAGCAAATTGTGGAAATAGAAGAACCTGATGCAATAATGATAGTTACGACATGTGTTCCGGAACTTATAGGAGAAGATTATTCATCTATAGAGTATAGTTTATCAGATGAAATTAATATACCTATATTTGTAGTAAATACAGAGCATTTTAAATGTAATTCACATATACCAGGAATGACTAGAGCTTTAAAATCATTAGGAAATGCTATGAATAAGCCTAAATATAATGAAGGGGTAAATATATTAGGGCATAGACAATCTGACGTTGAAAAAACGGAATTAGTGAACCTTTTAAAGAGCCAAGGTATAAAAATCAATACAGTTATACCTTCAAAATGTGATATAGAAGATATAAAAAATGCTTCTAATGTAAAATTAAACATTGTCACAGATATGATTGCAATAGATCTTGCAAAATATATGAAAGAAAAGTTTGGTATTGATTATATTTATTTTGATAAGCATATGAGTAAAAATATAATTTTTGAAAACTATCATAAGTTAAGCAAAATATTAGATATAGATTTTAATAAAAAATTAAGTGAACAAAGAAAAGAATACGATGAACTATTCTTAAAGTTAAGCGAGATATTAAACGGTAAAAAACTTATATATGGAAATACTCCAATGATGGCATTTGAGACTGTAGATTTTTTAAGTGACTTAGGGGCTATCCCTATATTTGTGCAAGTAAGAGAGCTATATGAACAAGATAAAATATTTAAGAAGAATTTAATAGAAAAAGGATTTAATCCATATGTTAGTAGAATAGCTAATATTGCGCCACTAAGACATTTATACGATTCTATAGGAGCTGACTTGTATATAGGACATGAAAATCCTATGTTACTTAGAGAAAAGGGACTTATGCAAATAACTATGGATTCTCATGCTCAAAAAATAGGATATGAATTACCGATAGCTATGATGAAAGACTTAATTAAATTATTTGAAATGAAAAATAACAAAATGGGAGGTATGATGCATGGAAGTTTATAAGTATTTCCCAGTTGCAAACGATAGAATGGGTATTATATGGACTTTGTCATCTATAAAAGATGCATGTGTTATAGAGTTTGGGCCAGCTGGAACTACTCATTATGCAATAGAAGGAATAGGAAGTTTAAATGGTGAAGATGAAGCAAATGTATATTCTACACATATGGATCAAAGTGATGTTACATTTGGAAAATATGATAGACTTGAAAAAGCAATATTAGAAATTGATGAAAACGTATCTCCAAAGTATATATTTGTAATGGCATCTTCTATATCATCTATTATAGGAGCAGATATAAATAGCGTTTGTGATATGTTAAAAGACAGCACTAAAGCAAAACTAATACCTATAACTACTGGCGGTTTAAAAGATGATTATAACGTCGGTGTTGAGTATATGCTTAAGCTATTGGCGTCTCAAGTTGTAAAAGAAAATATAAAAGATATTAATAAATATAATATTTTAGTATTTAATATATTTGATGTATAGATAAATACAATTATTTATCAGATGCTAAAGAGCT
Source organism: Paraclostridium benzoelyticum (assembly GCF_001006285.1). GTDB lineage: Bacteria > Bacillota > Clostridia > Peptostreptococcales > Peptostreptococcaceae > Paraclostridium > Paraclostridium benzoelyticum. The sequence continues at coordinate 8,093 of NZ_LBBT01000292.1, read as the reverse complement.
TGAGCGATTAATGAGAGAACTGTTTAATAAAGACTTAAATACGGTATTTACAGCTAATTCTAGTATAGAAGATATTGAAAATTCAACAAAAGCATCACTAAATATAGTTGTTAGAAAAGAAGCTTTAAAGGCAGCTGAGTATATGAAAGAAAAATATAATATACCATATATTTATAAAAATCTATACGGACTAAAGAACACTATAGATTTTATAGAAGAAGTAAATCAAATTGAAGGATACGACTTGAATAAAGCAAAATTTGATGAAGAAGTTCAGCTTGTTAAAAAGCATATGTTTGGATTAAAGAGAAAGTTTTATTTCTATAATGAAATAAAAGATTGTGCAGTATTTGGAGACTATGATACTGTTTTAGGATTTAATGATATGCTAACTGAATTAGGATTAAATGTAATTAGAAAAGAAATTTTATATAAAACTACGTGTGAAGATGATGAAATTTTAGTTGGGCAAAGTGAATTCGAAAGGATGAAATTTCTAAAAGAAAAACAATTAATGATTCTTTTAGGGGATGGACCTAGTATAGATATGAAGCATGATTCTAAACTAGATATACAAGTAAGTAATCCAAATCTTGAGAAAGTAAATATATATCCATACACGCCGTTTATTGGATTTAGAGGATATTTATATATTATTGAGCAAATATTAAATATAAAATCATAGGAGAATAGACATTATGGAAAATTTATTAAAATCACAAAAAAGTTTAATGATAAGTTCATTAAGTAAAAACAGTAATCCAGAGGTAAGTTATGCACCTTTTATAATGAAAAATAATAAATTATACATTTATATAAGCAAAGCTGCTAATCATTATTTCAACTTATTAGAAAATAATGAGTGTTCAGTTATGATAATTGAAGATGAAAATGAAAGCAAATCTATATTTGCAAGACAAAGAGTAAGATTTTCTTGTGAAGCAGAGATTAAACAAAATGATTGCAATTACATATTAGATGAATTTGAAAAGCTTCATGGAAGTCAAACAATGATGGTATTAAAAAGTTTAGATTTTGATATTTTTGAACTAAATATAAAAAGTGGAAGATTAGTTAAAGGATTTGGTCAGGCTTTTGATATTGAAATTATTGATGAAGAGTTTGAATTAAATCAAGTTACTGGAGGGGGACATAAATAAAAATAAGGCATTGCACTATGTGCAATGCCTTATTTTTGTTAAAGTATTCCAGTTTTTAACCGTATATAAGTAGATGGTATCAAATTGGCTATAATTTAGAAGTTATTACGCTTCTTTTTAAGAAAAGCTATCATAATCAACAGAGGACAGGGAGGAAAATATATGAAATTAAAAAACTTAAAAATAGGACAAAAGTTAGGGTTAGCATTTGTTATTTTATTAGTTTTTACAGCATTATCAAATTTATTTTTAATAAGTAACTTAAAAAAATCTACGGATAGAAGCGATCAATTATTTGATGGTCCTTTTCAAGTAACCAATGAATCTATGAGTATTAGAAGGGATTTAGCATCGATAGATCAAATTACTATGAACTCTATTGCAGGAAATAAATCAGAGGAACTTGAAGCTTTGGTACAAAAAGATTTTGAAAATATTGATAAAAGTATGGATGTACTTAGAAAAAAAACTTTAGGTGATAAAAAATTAGTTGAGGATCTTGGAACATCTTTAGAAACATTAAAAAGAGAAAATGGAAATCTATATTCACTTATACATCAAGGTAAAGCAAAAGAAGCAGAACACATTGCAGTAACATCTGGAAGTGTATATTATAATGCTTATGATACATGTATAAATACGGCAAAGGCTATATACGAAAATGAAAAAGCTCGTAGTGTAGAATTCAATAAAGAGATAAAAGAAAGATCATCAAAAGCTATTAAATCTTCTGTAGTAATAAGTGTAGTTGTTATCTTATCAGGTCTTGGTATATGCATATTTATAACAAAGAAATTACAAAATCCAATCAAAGAATTAGAATCTGCTGCAAATAAAATGGCAGATGGAGATTTTGATATAGATATTGAGTATGAATCAAAAGATGAATTAGGTTCATTATCAGATAGCATGCGTCAAATGAGTAGTAAGACAAAAGAGATTATAATGGATACTACACACGTATTAGAAGAAGTTGCATCTGGAAACTTTGATGTTGAAACTAGTACTGAATACGTAGGAGTGTTCAAAGTAATAGAAAGTTCTATTTTAAAAATAACTAAAGATCTAAGTGAAATAATGTTACAAATAAACTTAGCATCAGAAGAAGTTGAAGGTGCATCAAATCAAGTATCAAGTGGATCACAACTTTTAGCACAAGGTGCTACAGAACAAGCAAGTGCAGTGGAAGAATTATCTGCAACTATAGCAGAAATATCAGATAAAATTAAAGAAAATGCTGATAATGCAAAAAAAGCAAATTCATTAATGTTAAATTCAAGTAAGCAAGTTAAAGAAGGAAATGACCAAATGACTCATATGATAAAAGCCATGGAAGAAATATCATTTACTTCTAATGAGATAGCTAGAATAATAAAAACAATAGATGACATAGCATTCCAAACTAATATATTAGCATTAAATGCAGCAGTAGAAGCGGCTCGTGCAGGAGAAGCTGGTAAAGGATTTGCTGTTGTTGCAGATGAAGTTAGAAATCTAGCGTCTAAATCAGCTGAGGCTGCAAAAAATACAGCTACACTTATTGAAAATTCAATAGAAGCCGTTGATAAAGGTAATGAAATAGTGGAAAATACAGCTGATTCATTCAAGAGAATAATAAATACAACAAATAGAACAACTGCAGTAGTTAATGATATAGCAAAAACATCTGAAGATGAAGCTAACGCGATAAATCAAGTTACACTAGGAGTAGATCAAATATCTGAAGTAGTTCAAACAAATTCAGCAACTTCAGAGGAAAGTGCAGCTGCTAGTGAAGAATTAAGTGGACAAGCACAAATGTTAAAATCACTTATAGAAAGATTTAAGTTAAAAAGTGTAAATAGTTCAAGTAAAAATATAAACTTTGAAGAAGAACTAGATAATTATTTTGAAGCTAAAAATGTTTAAATGTAGTTAACTTAATGTGATGTTATATCTAGTACCTTCCTGCACTAAAGCCTAAAAGCTGGCTTTAACGGTTAGTCAGGTTCTAGATATAACATACTTGTAGGAAAAGTTACACTAAATTTTATTGAAGGTGTCGTGGGGTTGCGACACCTTTTATTTTTGTGTTTTGAAATTACACTTGCAATACGAGGTATTTTGATTTACTATATTTATGTAACTACATCGTATAGTGAGGTATTTAATGAACGGAGGTGATTTTATGGAATTAAATAAAGAAGTTTTAAAAGGGCATATAGATACATTAATTTTAGCTATTTTAGATGAAAAAGATTCTTATGGATATGAAATAGCTAAAATTGTTAGGGATAAAACTACATTTGAATTAAAAGATGGAACAATGTATGTTTCTCTTAAAAGATTAGAAACAAAAGGATTGATAAAATCTTACTGGGGAAATGAACAAGGGGCAGGAAGTAGAAGAAAGTATTACAACATAACTGATGAAGGTAGAACCGCTTTAGATATAAAAATACAAGAGTGGGATTTTGTCCAAAACATAATGAATCAATTTTTAAAGGGGAGAAAATAAGTTATGAAAATTATTGATGAATATTTAAAGTCATTATATAAAAATGATAAAAGTAAGGAAGTAAAAGAGTTAAAAGAAGAATTAAGGGAGCATTTAATAACATCAACTAATGAATTTATTGATAATGGATACTCAGAAGAAGATGCGCAAAGGGAAGCTATAAATCAATTTGATGGTGGAACTGAAATGCTAAAAGATTTACATAAATCGCTTAAGGAAAGTAAAAAGGATAATGAAAAATTAAATAAAAGAATGATAAATATATTCAAAAATACAGCTATACTAGCTTTAATAGTATGTTTGTCGATGATGGTGTTTGGAGGTCGTATAAATGATAATATTAATTATATACGAGATATTATAGACCTTAAGTTAGATATTATAGTAAGTGAAAAAGACCTATATAATCCAAAAACCTATGAAAAAGAATTTAATGATTTACTTAATACTAAAGAGTTTAATGATGTAAGATATTTAGAAATATATACAGCTGGAAATGAAAAGGTTCTATATAAACATACAGATAAAAATATAAAAAAAGAAGAGCTTATTAATATAGGTGGAAATACAATGGGGCTTACCTCAAAAGGAGAAAGAGGCGGATTTAATGTAGGAATAGACTATACTCTATTATCAACAATTCATATTATTTTTGGATGCTCATTTTATATAGGAATAGCTTCAGCTATTATTTATATAGCTTTACTTATAAAATTTAAGTATGCATTTAGAAAAAAATTAATTTATAGAAAAGTTTAATCTATAAAACTAATTGGAGGTGTCGAAGGATTACGACACCTTTTTTGTTGAATTGTTAGAATATTAAGTTAAAAGGTAATTAAGAAAATATGGTGAATAATTAATAATATTGGTAAAAAATGACAAATAAGGGGTGCATTATGAATAAAAAAATATTTGGAGGATTATTAATAACAAGTATGTTATTAATATCGGGGTGTACATCTACTAAAACTACAGATGTAAATATATTAGCGACTACAGATTTACATGGAGTACTTCCAAATGAATTAAGTGAATATGTAGCAAATGAAAAAAAGAAAGATAAAAATATAACATTAGTGGATGCTGGTGATTTTTGTGATAGTGAATTCGGGGTATCTGGGGATATGGAAAAATTCTTTGAACAGACAGGGAAGGATAGGTTAGAGAATAATATACAATATAGGGACATGCCTTTAGCAAAAGAAATGAAGGATATCGGATATGACACTGTAACTCTTGGAAATCATGAGTTTTTAGGAAGTAAAAAAGAATTAGATAATATGATAACTAGCTTTGAAAAACAAGGTGTAAGTGTCTTGTCAGCAAATACATATAAATCAAATGGAGAAAGTTATACAAAGCCTTATGTAATAAAAGAAGTAGAAACTCCAGAGGGAACTGTAAAATTAGGAATACTGGGACTTACTATAAAGGAAGTTGGAGAAAGTAAATACTGGGATGGGGAAAAGTTAGTAGAAAATAAATCTTTGGAACTTAAAGATCAAGCTGGTTTTAAGGGAGAACTGTATATGACAGACTTAGTGGAAGATGCTAAAAAATGGGTCAAAGTCATGAAAGAAAAGGATAAAGCTGATGTTATAGTAGCTGTTGCTCACACTGGGGAGAAACCTAAAAAACCAAGACACCCAGGAAATAGAATACAAGATTTAGCTACTCAAGTTGATGGTATAGATGCAATTGTAGCAGGGCACAACCATGTTCAAATTAAACAAAATGATTATAAAAATAAATCAGGAGAGAAAGTTATAGTAACAGAACCTGGAAAACATGGAGAGTGTATCTCAAAAATAAATTTAAAGCTAGAAAAAGATGGAGACAAATGGGAAGTTATTGATAAATCAAGTGATATAGTTCAATTTGAAAAAAGTAAAAAAGCTTTAAATGAGATGTGCAACAACATAGGTATATTTGGATCTGTATTATTTGATAAAAAAGATAATTTAGGAGAAGAAATAAGTTTTGGTAAAACTATGAAGTTTAAGTGGAATAAACTATATGTGTTTAGTCCAAAAACACCAAGAGAAAAAATTTATAATACAGTTGGATATAAATTTTTAAATATTGCTGAAAGTAATGAACCACAGTTAGTATTTATGAATGGAAATGAAGTTGTCTTATACATGAGTGGAGAGGAAAGGTGTGCACCATATAGCTTTGATTTTAAAAAATCAGATTTTAATGATGGAGTTTTAACTATTAGATCTGATAAAAATGACTGTTTTAGAATGGAAGAAGGAGAAGAAAATACATATACTAATAGTCCTACGATTAAGTTTGTTTATACATCTAAGTAGAATTAAGATTAAGAGAGGGTTTTGAGATTTTATGAATAAAAAATTATTATATATAACTATAGGAATAGTTGCAATTTTTATAGGTGGATGCACATCTACAAAAACGACAAATATAAGTGTATTAGCTACTACTGACTTACATGGAATTTTACCATATGAGTTAAGTGATTATGTTAAAAATGAAAAAAAGAAAGACAAGAATGTTACTTTAGTTGATGCGGGAGACTTTTTTGACTTTGAATTTGGGGCATCTGATGATATGAATAAATATCTTAGTAAGCTAAGAAAGATAAGAAAGAATAACTATTCTAAAAAATATATGGAAGTACCTATAGTAAAAGAAATGAAAGATGTAGGGTATGATGCAGTAGTCCTTGGAAACCACGAGTTTGTATCTAATAATAAGTATACTTTAGACAACATTATATCTAGTTTTGAAAAACAAAAAATAGATGTCTTATCAGCAAATATATATAAGCAAAATGGAGACAGCTACATAAAACCATATGTTATAAAAGAGTTAAAGACTTCAGAAGGAACTGTTAAATTAGGAATTTTAGGACTTACTATAAAAGAAATTGGAGAAGATAATGAAGATTTAAAAGATATGCAAGGTTATAATCAAGAACTATATATGAACGATTTAGTAGAAGATGCTAAAAAATGGGTTAAGGTCATAAAAGAAAAAGACAAAGCTGATATTATCGTGGCTGTTGCTCATACTGGAGAAAAGCCTAAAAAACCAAAACATCCAGGAAATAGAATACAAGATTTAGCTACTCAAGTTGATGGTATAGATGCAATTGTGGCAGGGCATAATCATGTTCAAATTAAACAGCATGATTACAAAAATAAAGCTGGAGAAAATGTTATAGTTACAGAGCCTGGTAAACATGGTGAATGCATATCTAAGATAAACTTCAATATAGAAAAAACTAAAGATGGATGGGATGTTGTTGATAAGTCCAGTGAAATAGTCCAGTTTGAGAAAAGTAAAAAAGAACTAGAAGATATAGGTAATAATGAATGGAATTTATATGATAAAATTATGGATATAAGTGATGATGTAAAAGAAACGAGCATATCAAGTTTAAAACCTTTTGAATGGGATAAAGCATATGCATTTAAGATAGGAACTCCAAAAGAAGAAATATATAAAACTATTGGATATAAGTTCTTAAATATTGGAGAATCAGAAGTTGGAGATTTAAACCAAGTTGTCTTTATGAAAGATAATAAAGTAGTTTGTTATTTATATGGTAAGAAGGAGACTATGGGATTTGGTTTGAATTTTGATGAAAAAGATTTTAAAGAAAATGTTTTAGAAATTATACCTGGAAAGAATGACAAGTTTTCAATTGATAGAAGTGAGAAAGAACCTTTATATGGACTTCCTATAGTTAACTTAAATTATATAGGACAATAAGATGTTTATAAAAAAGATATCGCATATTACTTATGTACTGAGACCCAAAAGTTGGACTTTATACAGGAATGAAAATTCATTCCTGTATTTTTTGTTTTATGCAATTTTAGATTCATAGTCAATTCTATATTTAACAGGGCTACGCCAATTTAATTTTTCTTTAATTCTATTGTTATTATAGTAGTAAATATAATCTGTTATAGCTATCTCTAATTCATTAAAACTTTTATATATTTTTCCATAGTACATTTCCTGTTTCATTACTCCAAAGAAATTTTCCATAGGAGAATTATCAAGACACGTACCTTTTCTAGACATACTTTGGAATATTTTATTATTCTTAAGTGTTTTTCTATACAAATTCATTTGATATGCCCAACCTTGATCCGAGTGAAAAGTTCTTCTATAAGGGCAATCTTTTGTAACATCGATAGATTTATTTAATGCATCATTGATAGCCTTAAAATTAGGTTTATTTGATATACTGAATGATAAAATTTCTCCATTAAACATATCTAAAAATGGATCAAGATAAGCCTTTTTTATAATTAATTTACCATTTTCATCTGTAGTATATATTTTAAATTCCGATGTATCTGTTGTTATCTTCTGATGAGGAATTGATGTTTTAAATCTTCTATTTATTTTATTATTTTCTATTTTTCCAATTGTACCTTTATATGAATTATATT
>NZ_LBBT01000291.1 GCF_001006285.1 Paraclostridium benzoelyticum | reverse complement strand
TTTTGATTTATATCTTTATTTAAATGATACTTTAAATTATTTAATTCATAACTAATCATTGATAAATCTTCACTATCATACAAGCTTGTATTTTGTCTATAATCATCTAGCATAGTATTTATTCTTTCAAAATTAAAAACTATGTTAAAAACATTAGATCCATTACCAGTCAAGAAGAAACCTTTTTTTCTATTATCATAAATAATAGTTTTTATTTTTCGCATTGAATTATTTATTTTTAAATCCAAAGATTCACTATAGTCATTTTGATTTTTTAAATATTCAGCTTTTTGGGCTATATAAATACCTAAATCCATTAATACTTTATCACTAGCTTTTTCTAATTTATTTTTATTAACTAATATTTGTGAAATCATTATGATTAAAGCCCCAGCAGCTAAAGATGTTAGTCTTAAAGGTAGTTGATCTAAGCTAACAGGCGCTCCAATCATAAATAAATATAACAATCCAAATGCTACATCCAAATGACTTCTTAAATTATAACTAAATAGGTATGCTACTATAAACATAGCTACTAAATTACAAACAATTCCTAAAAATATATTTTGAACAGCTAAAAATGAAAATACTCCTAAAAATAAATTGATTCCTACCAATTTAAATGTATTTTTAATTGGAGATATAGCTAAGTTTCGTTGTAGAAGCATTAGCAACATAGTTATAACTATAACCCCAATTAAAGAATTTTCTTTTCCAAATATAGAAATAAAAATATTTATGAATGCAAATATAATTATAAACAGTAATGTTTTAGGTAAAATCTGCTTTTTCATAAACCCTCCTTTTCGAATTATATTTTTTATTTTTACGATAATATTAATTTTATCAGATTTATTATTTTATTCAAATTAAGTAAAATTCGAAACCACACGTACTTTTAACTTAAATAGATAATTTTATTTAATTACCTATCATACATTAATCATTAAGATTTCTATAAAAAAACTATTCCCCAACAAACGTTTGAATAAAAATTATAAAAATAAAAAACTACCCAAATTTAAATCTGGGTAGTTTTTTATTTTACTTTTTAAAATAATCTTTCGTATTAACAGGTAGACCTTTTTTATCTAGTTTTTCCTCTATTACTTCTTTAATAATTGAGTAAATTATAGCAAATAAAGGAACTCCTATAATCATTCCTACTAAACCTAGGAATTTTCCTGCCACTAATAGTGAAAATAAAATCCAAAATGCTGAAATACCTATAGAATCACCTAATATTTTAGGTCCTATAATATTTCCATCTAATTGTTGAATAACTATAATTATTAGCATAAACCATAATGCTTTTATTGGTGATACGAATAGGATTATTATAGTTGCAGGTATAGCTCCAAAGAAAGGTCCAAAAAATGGTATTATATTTGTTATGCCTATTATTACTGATATAAGCAGTACATATGGCATTTTGAATATAGTAAGTACTATGAAAGTAAGTACTCCTATTATAGCAGAATCTATTATTTTTCCACTCAAGAATTTTCCAAATGTATCATTACTTCTATCAACTAGTTGTAATATTCTTTTAGAATGTTTTTCATTAAATACTGCACACACTACTTTTCGTCCTAACGCACAAAACTTTTCTTTGTCTATAAGTAAATAAATAGATATTATAACTCCTAGAACTATATTCCATACACTAGATGCTACTATTCCTAAAGCTTGTCCCACAACTGGAAGTAATTCCGCAGCAATACTTATAAAATAGTTTATAAAGTCAGTAAGTTTTGTAACCGCTATATCTAAATATTCCTTATCTATATTCAAATCTTTTGTATATTTAGTTAAAAGATCTGATAAATTAGTTAAATATGTAGGTATATCATTGACAAGTCCAAGCATACTTTCTACTAATTGAGGTAATACAAATTGAACAAATAAAGCTAATAAAATAAATGCTGCTATATAAGTAATTAAAAGACCTAGAGCTCTTTTACTTTTAGGCTTTAATTTATTTAATTTGTTTTTATTAAATATTCGCTCTTCCACAAATACTAATATAAAATTCAATAGATAAGCTATAACAGCCCCTATTATAAATGGTTGAAGCGTAGATATAATACTACTTATTTTCCCCATAAATACACTTGTATCACTCGCAATGCGATAAAAAATAATACTACAGCAAATAACTATAAACGAATACACAGATATAGTAGTATATTTACTGTTCCAATTTACTTTCATTTTTACCTCCTAATATAATATATAAACTTATATCTTTAATATAAGCATTAAATAGCATTAAGTGTCAATAGATTATAGTATAAATTCATATAAAATTCTATTTGACTCCAAAATTTTACTTAGAATAAATTTAATATTTTAAGCTTAAAATAACTACATACTTAAAATAAAGGAGATTTAAAAATGTCTAAGAAAACTAAAACTGAATTTAATAATCAATGGGCAACTTCTTTGAATGATTTAACAAGCAAGTCAGAATCTATACAAAAAAATGAAAACAATAATCAATGGACTTCAACTTTAAAAAATTCTTCAGAAGCTTATTTAAAAGATTTATCTTCTAGAAAACATAAAAAATAATTTTTTCCTATTGAAAACGAACAGGTGTTTGATTTTTAATAAGTATTAAAGGAACAGTTGTTCGGTTGAAGTTTAGTAATAAATAATGTCATACATGAATATAAATAGTATAAATTATTAATTTATGAAGGAGAGAAAGACCAATGATGATATCAAATAGAAGACTAGAGGAAATAACTATAAATAACCTAAGAAAGGGAGATGTTAGCATAGGAGAATTAGATGAATTATATAAAAAAATGGGATTCTTATTTGTTATAAATCAAGGTAAATGTACAAGGATAAAAAAAGAAAGAAGTTAAAATTTATGCAACTAAAATTTAGGAGGATAAATGAAAATTATAACTTACAACATTCATAAAGGGATGGATTTACACAATAAAGATACCCTAGATGAATTATTAAGTTTTTTAAAAAATATAAATGCAGATATAATATGTCTTCAAGAAGTGCTAGAGAGTATACATTTTAGAATTTTAAATGATTTAAATATCCAAGGGTACTTTTTAAAAACTGTAGAACTAAAAAGTGATAATTATGGAATTGCTATCTATTTTACTAAAGGTGTAAACTATGTAGATGGGTTTTATTTAAGTAGCAAAAAAGAGCAAAGAGGATTTATTCATACACAATTTTTTATAAATAATAAATTAGTTAACATAATAAATACCCATTTAGGGTTAAGTGAAGAAGAAAGACAAATTCAAATTGAGGAAATATATAACTATGGAAAAAAATTAAGAGGGAAAATCATTATATGTGGTGATTTTAACCAAATAAATGTAAAAATAAAAGAATATTATGATTTAGCTATATTGTTTGATTGTGAAAATATAGAAACTTTTGAACCTAGCAAATCTAGAATAGATTATATATTTATGTCTAAAAATTTAAGACCGAGTAAATATAAAGTAGAATTTATTGATTTATCTGATCATTATCCTGTAATAGGAGAATTTATTATATAAATATACAAGCCTCTACAATTGTGACAATAAAGTTACATATACTTAAGAAACGTTGTTTTATAAAGTTCATTTAAATATAATTATCTTAAGCAAAGTAGGGGGGAATGAAATGCAACAAAATATAGCAGTAGAAGAAAAAAAAGAAAGAGCAAAACTCAATAACACATCAAAAAAAAATTTAAGTATTTTAGCAGCAATTATTTTAACACTTATAATAATAGCAGCTATAGGCATAAAATCATTTAATAAAAAATACATTTACAATGGCAAGATAGCTACTAATATGTATATTGGAAATGTAAATGTTTCAGATCTTACACCTAATGAGGCTAAATTAGCCGTAGCAAATGAATATAAGCCTAAAAGTATAGCTATAGATTACAATGATAAAAGTTTTACAATAGATCCAAATAAAATTGATTTAAAATACGATGTAAACAAATTTGTTGATAATGCATACCAATTCAACAAAACTGATTCGTATTTTAAAAATGTGGAAAGAGTTATTTCACTTCAAAGAGGAAATAAAGAAGTAATAGCTATAAATCCTACATATAATGAAAAAAAATTAGATTCGGCATTAGATCAAATAAGCAAAAAGGCAAATAAAAAAGTTGCTGATGCAAAGCTATATATATCAGATTCAGGAAGTTTCACTATAACTTCAGAGGTTATAGGACAAGAAGTAGATAAAAAATCTACGAAGGAAAATATAAAAAAATCTTTAGCTGAAAATAAGTTTAACGGGATGGAGCTTTCCATAAAAAGCGAAAAACCAAGTATAACTTCAGATATGTTAAAAAGTGTAGACTCATTATTGGCAACTCACAGTACTAGATATACAAATTCATCAGCTAATAGAGCTTACAATATAATTAGGGCATCTAATAGTACTAGTAATATAGTGCTCATGCCAGGAGAAGAATTCTCATACAATACATCAACGGGACCTAGAAGTAGATCTAATGGTTATAAAGATGCACCTGTAATTGTAAATGGGAAGGTACAAGATGGATCTGGAGGGGGCGTATGTCAAGTATCTACAACTATATATAATTCAGCTCTTTACTCAGGGCTTGATATAACAAATGTTAGAAATCACTCATTGCCATCTACATATGCACCTAAAGGAAAAGATGCAACTGTTGCCTATGGATCTATAGATTTAAAATTTAAAAATCCATATAAACATCCTATATATATAAAAAATTCAGCATATAATGGAACAGTAACAAGTACTATATATGGAAGCTCAAAGGATAAACAAAATATAAGTGTAGTAACTGAAAATGTAGGAAGTAGTAATGTGGTTAAGACTTATAGAGAGTTTAAAGATTCTAACGGAAAAGTAACGAAAAAAGAGTACATAACAACAAGTTCATATAAGAAAAAATAAAATTAATAATAATATACTAAATAATATATATATATATCCGTATATAATTTTAAAGGGTTATAGTTGCTTGACTTCTATAAATCTAGCAAATTGTATACGGATATTTTTGTAAATATTAAAACACCTCTATATTAATTTCAGAGAATTTAAAAAAGTTTAAAGTCAATAATAATTGGGTATGACCACAAAAATAAACTAAAACACTGAAACTATATAAAATAACAAAAAAATATAAATGTGGTCATGTAATACTTATTAATTACAATTATTTCCAAAGTTGTTATAATATAACTGAGGGTAGAAAATGTTTGCATGCATATTGGGAGGGAGATTATTTGGTATATATAGGAAAAAGATATGAAATTGTAGAAGAAATAGGAAGATGTTCTAACTCGTGTCTATATAAAGGAAGAGATTCTTACGATAAGCAACTTGTTATTATAAATATCATAGATAAAGGAATAATTAGAAGTGAAAAATTTATATCTAATTTAATTGATGAATCAACATCTATAAATGAAATTAACTCACCAAATATACTTAAAGTAAAAGATGTAGGTATGGATAAACTTGAAAATGGAACGGAATTATACTATGTTATAAGTGAGTATATGGAAGGTAGTACTTTAAATCAACTAACTAAATTTCATAAATTGAATATTGATGAAATAATTATAATTTTTAGACAAATATTAAATGCACTAGAAGTAATACATAGTTATGATATATATCATGGATGTTTACAGCCGAGCAATATAATTATAGACGAAGGTTATAATGTAAAGTTAAGTAATATTGGAATTATAAAATCTAATAATAAAATTTTTAATAATGGAATAAAAAAATTTTCTAAAAATTTAAAGTATATGTGCCCTCATCAGATTTGCCTAGGATATACAGATAAAAGTAGTGATTTTCACGCTTTAGGAGTAATTTTATTTGAGTTGATATTTGGAGAACACCCTTATGGAGAAGCAAAAAATGAAGAGGATATTATAAGAAGAATGGACAAGGGGATATGTTGGAAACAAATTGATACTGAAAAAAGTCCGGAAAAAATAATAAATATAGTGAAAAAATTATTAAGTCGAAAGCATAGATATCAAACACCTCAAGAAGTTATAATAGACTTAAGTGAATATTTATATGAAGTTGAAAACATATGTGAAAAAGATGAGGAAAATAAAAATATTGAGCAAGATTTAGCAGTATATAAAGATGAACATATAAAAAATAATAAACACATACATAGATTTAGTAAATTTGCAGCACTAGGAGCAATTGCTATAGCTTCTTTTTTAGTGCTTGGAATGACTATAAATTAAAACTGTTTCAAAGATTAACTTTGAAACAGTTTTTTTTATAACTAATGAAGTTATTATATTATGAATAAAATTTAGTTAATATCAAAAAATAATAACTATAAAATTTGGAGGACGTATAGTCGATGATTAGATCACATATAAATTTTAAAAAAAAACAATGCATAGATTATACTAATTTAATATTTGATGAAGTTGTTATTATAAATAGCGATAAACTATATGAGTTAAGTCAAAATGAAGATATAGATTTTTCTAATGCTTTATTTAAAAAAGATGTAGTATTTGATAATTGTAGATTTGAAAAAAATATTATTTTTAGAAATGTCATATTTAAAAGTAATGTATCTTTTAAAAAATGTGTTTTTTATGGAGATTGTATATTTGAAAATGTAGATTTTGCTAAAAATTTAACTAGTGAAAAAATTTTTATACATTCAAAGATAAAAGGTCAGAAGGTTTATTTTGAAAATATAAAAAATATGCCTAGATTAGATGGTATTATTTTTAGTAACTGTTCGAAAGTTTTATTGAAAAATATAGAGTATAGTAAAAATGATTATGAAAATGCAAAGATTAATTATAGAATAGCAAAAAATCAGTGTAGTGTAACTGGAGATTATGAAAAACTTGGACACTATTATTATATGGAAAGATATTATGGAGGCAGATGTATAAAAAGAAGTGCATTTAGAAGTAATATGCAATATATAAATGCTAAATTTATGGATTTTTTATCAAGGATAATAATTGGATATGGAGAAAAGCCTCTAAATATTTTTATAATATCTTTTTTTATAATAAGTTTGTTTGCTATTTTATATATGATAACGGGAATTAATTATAACAATGAAATAATAAAAATAGATAAATTTAAAAACATACATGATTTTATTAAAACCTATATTGATTTATGGTATTTTAGTATGATTACATTTAGTACCGTAGGATATGGAGATATGACGGTAATAAATATAGCTGGGAAAGTGCTAGTAAGTATAGAGGTTTTTATTGGTGTAACTATGGGAGCATCATGGGCTTCTGTAATTTTTAGGAAAATGTCAAGATAGTAAATAATTACTAGATATATATTTAAGTAAATAAGTTAAAAATTAATATATACTTATTAACTTAAGAAGGTGAAAAAAATGACATTAGGAGTAAAGAAAACAGTATCATTTATTTTAATTTTAGCATTTATAACTCCATACACTATATTTGCAACAGAAAAGGAAAAAGAAGTAGATAAGTATTCTCTATCATCTATATTAATAGACCAAGATACAAATAGAGTTTTATATGCTAAAAACCCAGATGAAAAAAGACCATTAGCTAGTTTAAGTAAAATGATGACATTTTTAATAGCTATAGAAGCTATTGAAAATAAGCAAGTAAATGCGAAAGATAAAATTAAAATAACTAAAAAAATCGCATCTGTAAAAGGATCGAGTTATCATTTGAAAGAAAATGAAGATGTAGAGTTAATTGAACTAATGAAAGGGTTAATGATAGTTTCGGGAAATGATGCAGCAATTGCCATAGCTACTCATATAGGGAAAAGCCCAGAAGAGTTTGTAAAGATTATGAATAAAAAGGCTAAAGATATAGGTATGAATAATACTCACTTTGTAAATCCTCATGGATTACCTATATATGACTTACAAAATCCTAAGGCTCAACCAAAACAAAATATATCAACAGCTAGAGATATAGCAACCCTTGGAAAGTACATGTTTGACAATTATGAAAAACAAGTTACATCAGTTACTGATATGGGAACTTATTCAAATCCAAGTAGAGGATTCGAAAAAAATAACACAAATCCTTTATTAAGAATAATTCCTGATGTTGATGGAATTAAAACTGGATATACAGGCAATGCAGGATACTGCTTATCGTTTTCGATGAATGTAAAAAAACAAAATGATATACGGAAATATAGAGTTATAGGGGTGTCTTTAGGAGCTAATCACAAAAACAAAAGACTATCAGCATCGTTAGATATGCTAAACTATGGAAAAGAAAACTACCATACAGAACGAGTAATAAGAAAAAATGATTTGATAGGGAAAAAATATATAAAAGGATTAGAAGAATTAGAAGTAGAGCTTAGAACTAAAGATGAGTTATATACAATCTTAGGAAATAAAGAAAATTTAAATTCCCAGTTAACTTTAAAAGAACTAGAATACCCTATTAAAAAAGGTGATGTATTAGGTGTAATTAAATATTATACTGATAATGGAGAAATATTGGGAAGCATTGATATAGTTAGTGCTAAAGATGTGAATAATGCATCTTTAATTACTAAAATTAAAATGTTACTTTCAAAATAACACAAAAAATAAGATAGAGTTAATCATCTATCTTATTTTTTTGTGTGCTGAAAAATTAAAAATTGATTTAAAAAAGTTAATTTGAATATATATTTTAAAATTTGTCAATAATTAATTAGGGAAATGAAGAAAAATATAAAATAATAGTACATATTAATAAGGATATAAAATTCATAAAATATATTGTAATTTATAATAGGCTATGATATACTAACTGAGGTAAAAAATAAAATAACGCACGGCTATGTGATCTCTAAAAGGTGCCTAGAGGGTTTTTTAGAGAGTTGATCAAGTCGGAGGTAAAACCAGGAGGTAAAAATGGCAGTAATATCAATGAAACAATTATTAGAAGCTGGTGTTCATTTCGGACATCAAACAAGAAGATGGAATCCTAAGATGGCTCAATATATATTCACAGAGAGAAACGGAATATATATAATAGACTTACAAAAAACTGTTAAAAAAGTTGAGGAAGCTTACAGATTCACTAAAGAAGTAGCTGAAACTGGAAGACCTATATTATTCGTAGGAACTAAGAAGCAAGCTCAAGAAGCTATAAAAGAAGAAGCTGAAAGATGTGGAATGTTCTACGTTAATGAAAGATGGTTAGGTGGAATGTTAACAAACCACAAAACTATAAAGACTAGAATAGACAAGTTAAGAAAGTTAGAAAAAATGGAAGAAGAAGGAGTATTCAACGTTCTTCCTAAGAAAGAAGTTATAAAATTAAGAGCTGAAAAAGAAAAATTAGAGAAATACTTAAACGGTATAAAAGATATGCCTGAATTACCAGCTGCTATATTCGTAGTAGACCCAAGAAAAGAAAACATAGCTATACAAGAAGCTCACAGATTAGGTATACCAGTAATAGGTATAGTTGATACAAACTGTGATCCTGAGCAATTAGACTTTGCTATACCAGGTAACGATGACGCTATAAGAGCTGTTAAGTTAATAACTGGTGCTATGGCAACTGCTATAATAGAAGGAAGACAAGCTATAGCTGATGATCAAGAAGAAGTAACTGAAGATCAAGAATAATAAAATAATTTAATGGTAAGGGGGCATACCCTTACCATTAGTAATATATAGGAGGGAATACCAATGGCTATAACTGCACAAATGGTTAAAGAGTTAAGAGAAACTACAGGTGCCGGAATGATGGACTGTAAAAAAGCTTTACAAGAAGCTGAAGGAAATATGGAAAGAGCTATAGATTTATTAAGAGAAAAAGGATTATCTAAAGCTGCTAAGAAATCTGATAGAATAGCTGCTGAAGGATTAGTTGCTATAGAAATGAACGCTGATAACACAGTTGGTGCTATAGTTGAGATAAACTCAGAAACAGATTTCGTTGCTAAAAACGAAGATTTCAAAACTTTCGTTAAAGATGTTGCTGAAATGGCTTTAGCTACTGAGAAAGAAGATGTAGCTGGACTATTAACTGAATCTCATAAAGAAGGAGCTTTATCTGAAGTATTAAACAACAGAATAGCTACTATAGGAGAAAAGTTAGACATAAGAAGATTCGAAAAAGTATCTACTAACGGACAAGTTGCAGGATACATCCACGGTGGTGGTAAAATAGGTGTATTAGTTGAATTAGAAACAGAAGCAAGAGATGCTGACGTATTAGCAATGGGAAAAGATATAGCTATGCAAGTTGCTGCTATGAATCCTAAGTATGTTTCTAAAGATGACGTAGACCAAGACTACATAGCTCATGAAACAGAAATATTAACTCAACAAGCATTAAATGAAGGAAAACCAGCTAATATAGTTGAAAAGATGATAAAGGGAAGATTAGAAAAACAATTAAAAGAAGTTTGTTTAGTAGAGCAAACTTTCGTTAAAAACCCAGATTTAACTATAAAGCAATTAGTTGCAGACGTTGCTAAAAAAGTAGGTTCTGAAATAAAGGTTGCTAGAGTCGTAAGATTCGAAGTTGGTGAAGGTATAGAAAAGAAAGAAGAAAACTTTGCTGAAGAGGTTGCTAAGCAACTTAAGTAATTAACCAAAAGAGAACACTTCGGTGTTCTCTTTTTTAAAAAGTGGATTAACTAAGGAGGATTTCAAATGACAAAGCCGATGTATAAAAGAGTATTACTTAAATTAAGTGGAGAAGCACTAGCTGGAGAAAAGGGATTTGGTATAAACAATGACGTTGTAAATGAAATAGCTAATGCTATAAAACAAATTCAAGGTATAGGTGTAGAAGTAGCTGTAGTTGTTGGAGGAGGTAACTTCTGGAGAGGAAGAACATCAGAAGGTATGGACAGAACTACTGCTGACTACATAGGAATGTTAGCTACAGTTATGAATGCTATGGCTCTACAAGATGCTCTTGAAAACATAGATGTATTAACAAGAGTGCAAACTGCTATAGAAATGAGACAAATAGCAGAACCTTATATAAGAAGAAAGGCAGTTAGACACTTAGAAAAATCTAGAGTTGTTATATTCGGAGCGGGAACAGGAAATCCTTACTTCTCAACTGATACAGCAGCTGCACTTCGTGCTGCAGAAATGGAATCAGAAGTTATATTATTAGCAAAAAATGTTGATGCAGTATATGATAAAGATCCAAAGGTACATGCGGATGCTAAAAAGTTTACAGAACTTAGTTATATAGAAGTTTTACAAAAAGAACTTAAAGTTATGGACTCAACTGCTACATCTTTATGTATGGATAATAAGATACCAATAAAGGTATTTGAACTTTCTACAGAGAATATAATAAAAGCGGTTATGGGTGAAAATATAGGAACTACTGTAAAATAATAAACTTTTAAGGAGGAAAATATAATGAGCGCACAAGTAAAAAAACAATTAGAAGAAAAAATGAATAAAACAATAGAAGCTCTTAAATCAGAATTTACTACAATAAGAGCAGGAAGAGCTAATGCTCAAATGTTAGATAAAATAAGAGTTGATTACTATGGAACACCAACTCCTGTAAATCAAGTAGGGGCAATATCAGTTCCAGAACCTAGAACTTTAATGATAAATCCTTGGGATAAGACTGTTATGGCTGAAATAGAGAAAGCTATAAGAAATTCAGATTTAGGATTAAACCCAACTAATGATGGACAAGTTATAAGAATATCAGTTCCAGCTTTAACAGAAGAAAGAAGAAAAGAATTAGCTAAACAAGCTGGTAAAGTAGCAGAAGAGTTTAAAGTTAGATTAAGAAATGAAAGAAGAGATGCTAACGATAAACTTAAAAAAATGGAAAAAGATGGCGATATAACTGAAGATGATTTAAAGAAATCTCAAGATGAAGTTCAAAAATTAACTGATAAGTTTGTAAAAGAAGTAGATGCGTTATTAAAAGCTAAAGAACAAGATATAATGGCGGTATAATATTGGAAAGTTATTATAACTTATTAGGACTTCATACTGAAGAAGTAGAGAGCTTTTTTAAAAAAGAAAATAAACAATATACTATAACTACTATAAATGGTTACAAAGATCAAGATGCTTTAATTATTCCCAGAGTTATTAAAATATCTAAAGTAGGAAATAGTATAGAAATAATACAAACATACTTTGCTGACTCCTTAAAATAGGAGTCAGAAAATTTTATTGGGAGGTAGTTTATGAATAAAAACACTATATATGACATAAACTTAAGTAACGTACCTACTCATATAGCAATAATAATGGACGGGAATGGGAGATGGGCAAAAGAAAAACTCCTTCCAAGAACAGTGGGTCATAAAGCTGGAGTTGAAGCTATAAGAGCTGTAACTAAAGAGTGTTCAGCATTAGGGGTAAAGCACTTAACTTTATATGCATTTTCTACAGAAAATTGGAAAAGACCAAAGTTAGAGGTAGATGCTTTAATGAACCTACTTTATACATATCTAAACAAAGAGCTTAAAGAACTACATAAAAATAATGTAAAAATAACAACTATTGGTGATATAGATGTATTACCTGGTAAATCTCTAGATGCTATAAAAAATGCAATTGATATAACTAAAGATAATACTGGATTAAACTTAAATATAGCATTAAATTATGGTAGTAGAAATGATATAAAAAATGCAGTTGTAGATATAGTAAAAAATTGTAAAAGTGGTAAAATAGATATAGAAGATATAACTGAAGATACTATAACAAAATATTTAAGCACTAAGTCTATACCGGACCCAGACTTAATTATAAGAACTAGTGGTGAACAGAGAATAAGTAACTTCTTATTATGGGAAATTGCATATTCAGAATTTTATTTTACAGATGTATACTGGCCTGACTTCGATGGGAATGAAGTAAGAAAAGCTATATATGTTTACCAAAGTAGAGATAGAAGGTTTGGTGGACTTAAGTAAGGAGATTATTTTATGGTTGTAAGAATCATTGCTGCATTAGCGCTAATACCATTATTACTATTTGTAATATATGGGGGGCTACCACTATATATAGCAGAAGCTATTATAGGAATTATTGCATTGGATGAGTTTTATAAGGCATTTAAAAGTAAAAATATACAACCTATAAGTATTTTAGGATATTTATTTGCCGTATACTTGTCTTTAAAGCATATTTTAAATTTGAAAAATGAATACACATATGTAATTGTATTTTTACTATTTTTGGTAGGAATAATTTATATTTTATCAGGCAAGAAAAATATTATAGATTTTTCTATAACATTTATAGGAATATTTTATGTTCCTATATTCTTAGATTATATAGTTTTAACAATTAATGATTTTAAATTAGGTGCAATTTATGTATGGTTGATATTTATTATATCATTTATGACAGATACATTTGCATATTTTAGTGGGTATTTATTTGGAAAACACAAACTAATACCTACAATAAGTCCTAAAAAGACAATCGAAGGCAGTATTGGTGGAATTTTAGGATCTACAATTTGTTGTGTAATATTTGGCTATATCTTTAAGTTAGATATACCCCACATGGTTTTAGTGGGAAGTATAGGAAGTATTGTAGCACAATTTGGAGATCTATTTGCATCAGCTATAAAAAGATACGTAGGAATAAAAGATTATGGAAAATTAATACCAGGACATGGTGGTATATTAGATAGATTTGATAGTGTTATACTAGTAGCACCATTTGTTTATTATGCAATATATTTATTTATTTAGCTTCAGGGGTTTCTGAAGCTTTAATTGTATAATATTTAAATTATCAGAAAGGAATACAAAGGCAATGAAAAGAATATCAATATTGGGGTCAACAGGTTCTATAGGAACTCAAACATTAGATGTAGTGAGAAAAAATAAAGATAAGTTTGAAGTAGTAGCTATATCTGCAAATAGTAGCATAAATTTATTATTAGAACAAATAACTGAATTTAAACCAAAGTATGTTGCTGTATATGATGAAGATAGTGCTAAAGCATTAAAAAATATGATACCAAGCGATATAGACATAAAAGTTTTAAGTGGAATGGAAGGCTTGGTACAAATATCATCTTTAGATGAAATAGATGTACTTTTAACTGCTATAGTAGGTATGATAGGTTTAGTGCCTACTCTTGAGGCAATAAAAAAAGGTAAGACTATAGCACTTGCAAACAAAGAAACTTTAGTTACAGCAGGTCAATTAGTAATGGAAGAGGCGAAGAAAAGAAATGTAGATATACTTCCTGTAGATAGTGAACATAGTGCTATATTTCAATGCTTAAATGGTGAAAATAAAAAAGAAATAGATAGTATAATTTTAACTGCATCAGGAGGACCATTTAGAGGTAAATCTAAGCAAGAACTAGAACATGTAACTAAAAATGAAGCATTAAAACATCCGAATTGGAGTATGGGAAGAAAAATCAGCATAGACTCATCAACTCTCATGAATAAAGGATTAGAAGTTATAGAAGCTAAATGGTTATTTAATGTAGAACCGGATAAAATAGATGTAGTGGTTCACCCTCAAAGTATAATACATTCTATGGTTCAGTTTGTAGATAGTTCTATAATTGCTCAGATGGGATGCCCTGATATGAAATTACCTATACAGTATGCTCTAACATATCCAAATAGACTACTTAATGATTTTGAAAGATTAGATTTTTCTAAACTAAGCAGCTTAACATTTGAAAAGCCAGATTTAAATACATTCCCATGCTTGAAACTAGCTTATGATAGTTTAAAAATGGGAGGTACATACTGTGCAGTATTAAATGCGGCAAATGAAGTTTTAGTAAATGAATTTTTAGAAGATAAAATTAAGTTTTACGATATTCCTAAGTATATTGAAAAAACGTTAGAAGCACATAAAAGTATAGAAAAACCGACATTAGAAGAGATATTACATATAGACAATTGGAGCCGTGAGTTTGTAAAACAGTGTATAAAATAGGATGGTGAAAATATGAATATAATAACTATATTAATAGCTATTTTAGCTTTTGGTGTGATAGTTTTTATTCATGAACTTGGGCACTTTTTATTTGCAAAAAAAGCAGGTGTTAGAATTCATGAATTTGCTATTGGTATGGGACCGAAAATATATAGCTTTAAAAAAGGTGAAACAGTATATAGTATAAGACTACTTCCTCTTGGAGGATATGTTGCTATGGAAGGTGAAGATGGAGACTCACATGACCCAAGAGCATTTGGAAATAAGAGTATACTTCAAAGAGCAAGTATATTATTTGCAGGGCCATTTTTTAATATAATTCTGACAGCTGTAATTTTAGCAGGTATATACATGTATCAAGGAATGCCAAGCACAACATTAAAAGAGGTTATAGACGGAAGTGTTGCTCAAAAAGCTGGGATTCAAGCTGGAGATACTGTAACTGAAATCAATGGTAATAATATAAAAAATTGGAATGAATTAAGTAAAAACATTCAAGATTCCAAGGGAAAAGAATTAAAATTAACTATTGATAGAAATGGAAAAGAAAAACAAATAGAGGTTACTCCAGAGCCTAAAGAGGGTAACTACTTAATAGGTATATATCCAGAAAATAAAAAAGATATTCTGGGATCATTTGGAATGGCTATAAAATCAACTATAGCTATGTTAGGTCAAATGATTGGATTTTTAGGCAAATTAATAACAGGAAACTTACCAGGTGGATTAGAGGGTTCAGTTGCAGGACCAATAGGTGTAATAAGCATAGTTGCAGATGCTACAAAAGTAGGTGTACTGAATGTATTATACTTAGCAGCTGTAATAAGCTTAAACTTAGGGGTATTGAATTTACTTCCTATACCAGCTCTTGATGGAGGAAGATTATTCTTCTTATTTATAGAGTTTTTAAGAGGTGGAAAAAAGATAGATCCAGAAAAAGAAGGTATGGTAAATCTAATTGGATTTGGAGCATTAATGGTGTTTATGTTATTTGTAACATATAAAGATATAGTTAGATTAGTTGGAATGTAGCAACGTTTTACTAGAAAGTGAAGGTGAGATTATGAGTTACGAAAGAAGACTTAGTAGAGAAGTTAGTGTAGGAAGCTTAAAGATAGGTGGGAATAATCCTATATCTATACAATCTATGACAAATACAGATACAAGAGATGCAAAAGCTACAATAGAACAAATTAAAAGATTAGAAGAAGTTGGATGTGATGTAGTTAGAGTCGCTGTTCCAGATATGGAAGCTGCTAAAAATATAGGTGAAATTAAGAAAAATATAAATATACCTGTGATTGCAGATATACATTTTGACCATAGATTAGCTTTAGAGGCTATTGACCAAGGGGTTGATGGAGTTAGAATTAACCCAGGAAATATAGGTAATATAGAGAAAGTTAAGATGGTTGTAAATAAATGTAAAGAAAAAAATCTTAAAATAAGAATAGGTGTAAATGGAGGTTCATTAGAAAAAGAACTTCTAGAAAAGTATGGATCTGCTACAGCTGAAGCTCTTGTAGAAAGTGCTCTTGGGCATGTTAAAATACTTGAAGATTTAGATTTTTGCAATATTGTTATATCGCTTAAATCATCTGATATTTACAAAACTATAGAGGCATATGAACTTATATCTAAAAAAGTTGATTACCCTCTTCATATAGGGATAACAGAATCAGGAAGTGTAAAAAAAGGAACTATAAAATCCTCTATAGGAGTAGGTGCTCTTTTATTAAAAGGAATAGGAGATACTATAAGAATATCTCTGACAGGAGACCCTACAGAAGAAGTTATAGTAGGAAAAGAGATACTTAGAAGCTTGGATTTACTAAATGATAAAATAAAGGTTATATCTTGCCCAACATGTGGAAGATGTAATATAGATCTTATAAGTGTAGTAAATGAAGTTGAAGAAAAAATCAATAAAGTAGATAAGGATATGACTGTTGCTATAATGGGATGTGCAGTTAACGGTCCTGGAGAAGCTAAAGAAGCAGATATAGGAATTGCAGGAGGAAAAGGGGAAGGATTATTATTTAAAAAAGGTGAAATAATCAGAAAAATAAAGGGCGATAACTTAGTTGAAGAGCTTTTGAATGAGATAGATAAATTTAATAAATAATAAAAAGTTAAGTTGATACATTATGTTTCAACTTAACTTTTTTTTTACAAAAATTAATTGGAATATTATGTTACAATAATGGAGAAGTTAATTAATAATGTAAATTTAATTTCTATTTAAGGAGAGTTCAAAATGGGAGATAATAAATCAACAATAATTCAAAGTTCATTGGGATCTGTTTTCACAGTGTTTAGTGAAGAAGAGCTAAAGCAAATTACTGATAGTAGTAGAAAGATTGCTATTTCAGGTAAAATAAATAACCCCGGAATTATAGAAGTTCCGGAAAGTGCAACACTTAAGGATATTATAGATTTAGCTGGAGGAATAATAAAAAATAGGGATTTTAAAGCAGCTCAATTGGGAATTCCATTTGGAGGTTTTTTAACAGAAGATAGTTTAGAGAAAGAACTAGACTTTACTTTATTTAACTCAGAATGTAGTAGAACTATAATAATTCTTTCTCAAGAAGACTGTATAGTTCAGTATGCTAAATTCTACATAGATTTCTTAATGGGAAGAATGAAAGATGATAAATTTAAAAAATATGCAAAAGTTAAAAATGAAATAATGGAAATGTGGAAGATATTAGATAGAATTAGTAAAGGAAGATCTAATATGAGAGATGTTTTCATATTAAGAGAACTTGCAAATGAAGTAAAAGATACTTTAAATCAAAAGCACAATATAATGCAAGAAATAATAGATAAATTTTATGAGGAAATAGAAGAGCATATAGAAGATGAAAAATGCTATACAGCTCAATGTAATAATCTTATTAAGCTTACTATAACTGGTAAATGTATAGGATGTGGGGCATGCAAAAGGGCTTGTCCTGTTGATTGTATAATAGGAGAAAGAAAAGAACAACATTATATTGACTACAATAGGTGTACTCATTGTGGCCAATGTATAGCATCATGCCCAGTTGATGCGATAACTGCTGGGGATAATACTCTTAAATTTTTAAGAGATTTAGCTACTCCTAACAAAATTGTAATTACTCAAATGGCACCAGCTATAAGGGTAGCTATAGGAGAATCATTTGGATTTGAACCAGGAACAAATGTTGAGAAAAAAATTGCTGCGGCACTTAGAAAGTTAGGTGTAGACTATGTATTTGATACTACTTGGGCAGCAGACCTTACAATAATGGAAGAGGCAGCGGAACTACAAGAAAGATTAGAAAAACACTTTGCAGGGGATAAAGATGTTAAGCTTCCGATACTTACATCTTGTTGTCCTGCTTGGGTTAAATTTATAGAACAAAACTACGGAGATATGTTGGATGTTCCATCAAGTGCAAAATCTCCAATGCAGATGTTTGCTACAGTTGCTAAAGACTTGTGGGCTAAAGAAGAAAAAGGACTTAGTAGAGATGAAGTAACATCTGTAGCTATAATGCCATGTATAGCTAAGAAGTATGAGGCATCAAGACATGAGTTTTCAAGAGGGTTAAACTATGATGTAGATTATGTTATAACGACTAGAGAGCTTATAAAAATATTTGAAGACTCAGGAATAGATTTAAAAGAAATTGAGGATCAAGAAATAGATCAAGTTTTAGGTGAATATACAGGCGCTGGAATAATATTTGGAAGAACTGGTGGTGTAATTGAAGCTGCAACTAGAACAGCAATAGAAAACATGACTGGTAAAAAGTTAGAAAATGTAGAATTTACTTGCTTAAGAGGATGGGATTCATTTAGAGCATGCGATTTAGAAGTAGATGGAATAAAACTTAGAATAGGAGTTGCATATGGGTTAAAGGAAGCCGGGAAAATGCTAGATAAAATAAGAGCAAAAGAAGAATTTTTCCATGCAATAGAGATAATGGCATGTCCAGGTGGCTGTGTAGGTGGCGGAGGTCAACCTAAAGCTAAAAAAAGAATTGAAAGTATAGAAAAAAGAGCAGAGGGATTAAATAACATAGATAAATCATCTGATTTAAGAGTATCAAAGGAAAACCCAGCGGTACAAGCTATTTATGATAAGTACTTAGGTAAACCATTGAGTCATAAAGCACATGAACTCCTTCATACAAAGTACTTTGTCAAAGTAAAAAAATAAATATTTCATTTAGATAAATAAAAATTGATTTTATAGGGATAATATGAATGTAGTCTGTTGGAAGGAGAATTTTTATGCGTAATATTAAAATATTATCAATGATTTGTATTATAATTGGTAATGTTTTATTAGGTGGATGTAGTTTTTATAAAAATACTAATCATAATTCAAACAATAATGAAAGTGCTAATCAAAATGGATTAAGCATTTTTGAATATAATGAGCAATTTACTAGTTCATATAAAAAATATATAGAACCTCTATATATAGAAGAATTTGATAATGCTGAGAAGTTTTTGGAAAATCAAGAACTAACAAGTAATACAGACTATCTTGATGAATACAAAAATTTACTAGTAATATGTGAAAGGCATATATCAGGATTTAAGAAAGATATGAATAATTTAGTAATGCAAGATTTAAAACTCACTGATATGAATAATGATTTAGTAGAAAATAGCAATAGTTTAATAACTGAAATAAACAGTAAGATAAATGCTTTGGAATCCATCCCCAGCGAAAAACATTCTTTAGATTCAGAGAACTTTATAGATTATATAGAATCAAATTTTCAAATATCTGAAATAATTACGGAGAAGTTTGGAAATTCTATAAAAAGTATAAAAAGTTATTTAAATATAGAATTAAACAAATAAACTTGGAGGTAAATCATGAAATATTCAAAACTTGTAATGCTAGGATTAATAGGAGTACTTACTTTCGGTGCTGTAGGATGTACAAATAAAACAGCTGAAAAAACAGAAGAAAAAAAAGCAACACAATCAACAACTGAAAATATAGACAACATGTATAAAGATATGACTTTAGAAAATTACAAAACAGAGTTTGGAAAGATGTATCAAACTAATATGGCTAGATTAGACAACTACAATGGTTATGAGCAAATAAGAGTAGATGAAGCTACAAAAGATTACCCAGGAAATGAAAAATATGTAGCAGATTTAAAGAAAAATTATGAAGAAAGCAAGAAACAAGTCGATGAATTTACAACATCACTAAAAAAAGTTGATACTAAAGATCCTAAAGTAAAAGAAATGAATGATAAATTAATATCTGAATCAGAAAAATTAAGTAAAGAATTAGATACTAGAATTAAAAAATTAGGTGAAATACCAAGTGATTTAATGTCTAAATCAGAAGTTGAATTTAGACAAGGACTAAGTGATACATTAAAAGTTGATGAAAATGTAAAATCAGATTTCACTAAATTTATGAATGATACAAAAGAATTCTTTGGAATAAAAACTAAATAGAGAAAAAAATAAAAAAGGCTTTATAAGCCTTTTTTATTTTTATTTGATAAATAAAATCTAAAGTGTTAAAACATTTATCCGTATCATAATTACAAATAAATTAAAAATTAAGGGGTAAGGAGATACGTTTATGAGAAACTGGAAAATAAGTAAAAAATTAATTATATCTTTTGGTATTTTATTAATTATTACAGCATGTGCAAATTTTTATGCTATAAATAACCTGAAAAAATCAGAAAAGCTAAGTAATCAGTTATTTGAAGGACCTTATAAATCAACAAATCAAACTATGAAAATTCGTAGGGATTTAGTTTCTATTGGTAGGAATATGGGAAATGCAATGATAGAAAAAAGTCCAGAATATTATGGGAAGATAGTACGAGAAGACTTTGATAGCGTTGAGGAAAATATAAAGTTACTTAGAAGTTCATTTGATGGAGATAAAAAGTTAATAGATGACATTGAATCATCTATTGTAAAATTTAGGGAACAATTTGAAATAGTTCAATCTGCTATGGAAAGAGGGGACTACGATGGAGCTATAAAAATAACTGAAAAAAATACACCATACTGGGAAGTTTATAACAAGTGTGTTGAAACAGCAACAGCTCTTAATGAAAAGGCAGAGGCTAGAGGAATAGAATTTAATAAAGAAGTAAAAGAAATTTCTTCAAAAGCTACTGCGATATCAATAGCTAGTAGTGTTTTTGCCATAGCAGTAGGTATAATAATATGTATATACATAACAAGAAGTTTAAAGAAACCTATAGAAGAACTTGAAATAGCTGCTAATAAAATGGCTAGTGGAGATTTTGATATTTCTGTAAGTTATGAATCGAAAGATGAACTTGGAACTTTATCAAGTAGTATGGATAAAATGAGTAGAGAAATAAAAGAAATTATAACTGACACAGTTAGAGTTTTAGGAGATGTAGCATCAGGGAACTTTAACACAGAGACAAATGCAAATTATATAGGGGTTTTTAAATATATTGAAAACTCTATAAACAAAATAACAATTGATTTAAGTGAGACAATGGAACAGATAAATACAGCAGCTGAAGAAGTAGGAGCTGCATCCGATCAAGTTGCTAGTGGGTCTCAAATGTTATCACAAGGAGCAACAGAGCAAGCAAGTGCAATCGAAGAATTATCTTCTACTATAAATGAAATATCTGAAAAGATAAAAGGAACTTCAGAAAATGCAAAGCAAGCTAATTCTTTAACTTTAAATGCAGCAAAACAAGTTCAAGAAGGTAATGAGCAAATGAAAGAAATGATCAAAGCAATGGAAGATATAACATTTACATCAAATGAAATAGGAAGAATAATAAAGACAATAGATGATATAGCATTCCAAACTAATATATTAGCATTAAATGCAGCAGTGGAAGCAGCAAGAGCAGGAGAAGCTGGTAAAGGATTTGCAGTAGTTGCAGATGAAGTAAGAAATCTTGCAGCAAAATCAGCAGAAGCAGCAAAGAATACAGCTACATTAATTGAAAATTCAATAGATGCAGTAGAGAATGGAACAAAAATTGTAGACAATACGGCAGAGTCACTTCAGAAAATAATAAGTACAACTAATAGAACTACTGCTTTAGTAAATGATATAGCAAAAGCATCAGAGGATGAATCAAACTCTATAAATCAAGTAACATTAGGAGTAGATCAAATTTCGCAAGTTGTACAAACAAACTCAGCAACATCAGAAGAAAGTGCAGCAGCAAGTGAAGAGTTAAATGGACAAGCTCAAATGTTAAAATCACTTATAGATAACTTTAACTTGAAAGGTATAAACAGATCAAATAATAATATAAATTTTAATGAAGATGAAGAAAATGAATTAGCATTTAATAATTATTAAATAAAATTATCAAAAAAGAAGCTTTAAAGCTTCTTTTTTTATTTTTGTAATTAAATAGTATTTGTAGATATAGTTATTAGTTTAAATTAAAAAGTTATTTAATAAAAAGATTTTAATATTTAATAGAGCTAATTTCTGACAATTAAACTCTAAAGCATGTATATATTTATCCGTATAAAGATAGAGCAAATTATTTTGATTTGTAATATCAGCAAAGTTAAAGCAAGGAGGGTTATGTATGAAAAATTTAAAAATAGGTAAAAAATTAAGTTTGTCTTTTATTGTGGTGTTATTAGTTACGGTAGCTGCAAATCTTTATTCTATATCAAACTTAAAAAAAGCTGAAGAACTAAATGATGATTTATTTAAAGGACCATATATGGTTACAAGTGAGAGTATGGGAATTCGTAGAGACTTGGTTTCTATAGGTAGAAATATAGGAAATTCGATTTTGAGAGAACAACCAGTGGAGTATAGAAAGACAATTTTAGAAGATTTTGACAGTGTGAATAAAAGAATTGATTTAATTGAAAAGTCTTTTTCAGATGAAGAAAGTGAAATTATAAAAAAGAGCCAAACATCAATTGCTAATTTAAGAAGTTCAATTAACAATTTAAAAAATGAATATGAACAAGTTTATGCCCTTTTAGAAAAAAAGGATTACAAACACGCTGAAGAAATAACGGCACAAAATACAAAATATTGGGATATATATAGTTCTTGTGTAGATCAATCTGTAAATTTATATGAAAATGCACAAACATTAGGAACTCAATTTAATCAAAGTGTAAAAGAAACATCATCAACTTCAAGATCGATATCTATAACATTAAATATTATTTCGGTAATAATAGGTGTAGTTATATGTGTGTATATAACAAGAAGTTTAAAAAAACCTATAGAAGAACTTGAAGTAGCTGCTAATAAAATGGCTAGTGGAAATTTTGATATTGATATTAATTATGAATCAGAGGATGAATTAGGATCTTTATCAAGAAGTATGATTAAAATGAGTAACGAAATAAAGGATATTATAGAAGATACAGTTAGAGTTTTAGGTGAAGTTGCATCAGGAAACTTTAATGCAGAGACAAATGCAGAATATATAGGAGTTTTTAAATATATTGAGAACTCTATAAACAAAATAACAACTGATTTAAGTGAAACAATGGAGCAAATAAATATAGCCTCTGAAGAAGTTGGAGCTGCATCAGATCAGGTTGCAAGTGGATCTCAAATGTTGTCACAAGGGGCAACAGAACAAGCAAGTGCAATTGAAGAGTTATCTTCAACTATTTCTGAGATATCTGAAAAGATTAAAGGTACATCTGAAAATGCTAAGCAGGCTAATTCATTATCTTTAAATGCCGCAAAACAAGTTCAAGAAGGTAATAACCAAATGAAAGAAATGGTTAAAGCAATGGAGGATATAACATTTACATCAACTGAAATAGGAAGAATAATAAAAACAATAGATGATATAGCGTTCCAAACCAATATATTAGCATTAAATGCAGCAGTAGAGGCAGCGAGAGCAGGAGAAGCAGGGAAAGGATTTGCAGTAGTTGCAGATGAAGTAAGAAATCTTGCAGCAAAATCAGCAGAAGCAGCAAAAAATACATCTACATTGATTGAAAATTCAATAGAAGCAGTAGCAAATGGAACAAAAATTGTAGATAATACAGCAGAGTCCCTTGAAAAAATAATAAATACAGCAAATAGAACAGCTAAATTAGTAAATGATATAGCAAAAGCGTCTGAAGAAGAAGCTAATTCAATATCTCAAGTTACATTAGGTGTTGAACAAATTTCTGAGGTTGTACAGACAAACTCAGCAACATCAGAGGAAAGTGCAGCGGCAAGTGAAGAATTAAATGGACAAGCGCAAATGTTGAAATCTTTAATAGAGAACTTTAAAATAAAGAACGAAAATAAGTTTAAGAATAATATAAGTTTTGGTAGTGATGAAGGACAAAGAGTAGGTTCAAATTAATATGAAAAATTAAATATTATGAATAAATTT
>NZ_LBBT01000290.1 GCF_001006285.1 Paraclostridium benzoelyticum | reverse complement strand
AACCAAAGTAATCAAGTATATGACAAATAAAAAAAATACTTTGCTTATGTCGACATAATATTGATTAAAATTGAAATTAAAAAAGATGGTCTATTTGACCATCTAAGATTTTACTATTACTTTAATATTAACTTAGCTAATATCGTTATAATTGGTAAAGCTATTAAAGTTCTTGTCAAAAATATAATAAATAAATCTTTTAAATTTAATGGAATATCTGATTTTAATATAACTGCACCTGTTTCTGTTAAGTATAGAAGTTGCGTTATAGATAGCGCTCCTATTATAAATTTCGTTAATATATCAAAGTGATCACCTGATACCATTATAGAAGGTAAAAACATATCAGCAAATCCAACTAATACAGCTGGTGCAGCTTCTACGGCATTAGGTATTTGAAGTAACTTAAGTAAAAATACTACAGGGAATGATATCCAAGTAAATATAGGTGTAAACTCAGCTACTATAAGCGCAATGGTCCCCCATGCCATTACAAGAGGAAGTAAAGCTAAGTACATATCTACAACAGTTTTAAATCCATTTTTAATGATTAGATTTAAAGACGGTGCATTTTCAGCTCTATTTAAAGCCTTAGATAAAGCAAATGAAAATACATTCTCATTTGCTGGAATAAGGTCCTCTTTTAAATGGTCTACATTGTTATAAGTTTTATCTTTAATATGAGCTAAAGGGTATATACGAGGCATTATAATAGCACATGCTAAAGAAGCAACACAAACACAA
Organism: Paraclostridium benzoelyticum; assembly: GCF_001006285.1. Classification (GTDB taxonomy): domain Bacteria; phylum Bacillota; class Clostridia; order Peptostreptococcales; family Peptostreptococcaceae; genus Paraclostridium; species Paraclostridium benzoelyticum. Next base: position 3,902 of record NZ_LBBT01000290.1, on the reverse strand, counting down.
CCGTAAAAAGGAACAAACAAGCTCATTAATCCTAACTGATCAGCTATAACTGTTGAGAAAGGTAAAGATACTAATGAAAAACAAACAGATATTATACAAGCTTCTTTTGCAGTATAAAACCCTTGTTTATATTGGGTATTTGTTATCATAATACCAAGAGTACCATCACCCAACCAAGACGATATAGCATCTACAGCAGAACGGCCAGGAACTTTAAATATATTATACATAAATTTAGAAATTAAAGTTCCCACAAAATCCATAAGACCAAAGTCTACAACTAAAGGTAATAAAAACCCAGAAACTAAGAAAATTGCTAAAAGGCTAGGCAAAATTCCTAAAATTGTTTGTCCAGTAACTTCAGACTTAACAAATTCAGGTCCAAACCCTAAAACTGTCATAGATACAAATATAGCACCTAATACTCTAAAAGATAACCAAAATAAAGGAACATCTAGTATACTTTTCAGAAAATCATTTTTAATGTTCACAAATTTACTTAATATAGATAAAAGTGCTGAGAAAACAATTACTATAAGTGCTATATAATCTAAATAATTAGAAAATGATATTTTTATTAATTCAGCTAAAAATCCAATTCCTATGTTTATTGAAGAAATTCCTTCAATTTGTACCATACTCCCATATGGAAGAGGTACTACAAATAATATTAATCCTAATAATGATGGGATTAAAAACTTAATAAAACTATTCGATGTAGGTTTGTTATAAAAGCTAATTTTCTTCTCCATAAAATAATATCTCCTTTTGAATTTTATATTAAAACGTTTTTATAAATGCATTTATTTTTAAATTAAAAAAGTCCCTTGGCAAAAGCCAAGAGACGAAAATTTCCGCGGTACCACTCTGGTTGATAGAAATAAAAAATCATTCTATCCACTTAATCTCTTAAGGCGAGAAAACCTATAGTCATACTTAGTTTCAAACTATATTCTCAAAAGCTCTCTTCACAATAAACTTCATTACTAGGCTCACACCAACCCTAGTTCGCTGAAAATCCATTTAGAGTTACTCTCTTTTTCACAGAATTTTTTAATATTTATTTTATATTATCGTAATAAAAAAAATGAATATTGTCAATAAAAAAAATGAATTATTTAAAAATTTCCAAAATAGCAATGAAATAATGATAGAATTTTAACAAGGATAGAAGCATAAAATATATTAAACTATTAATAAGAAATAAAATTTAGTTTGGGGGGATGTTCTTGTCTAATAATTATGAAAAAGCAATAGATTTCTTAGAGAATGGGGAATACACAGAGGCTAAAGAATATTTTTTAAAATCATATGAAGAAGGATTTAAAAAGTCTTTGTATTACTTGCGAAAAATTAGAAAAGAAGAGCGAGAATGCGAAAAAGTAGTAAAAAATTTAACATATGATAAAATAAAAAGTAAACTTGGATATGGAGTAGAAATACCAACACATTTTGAAAAGTTAAACACTATAGATGATAAATGCTTTGATACTATAACTATAGAAAAAGATGAGGATTTTGGTTTTTATAATATAAAAACACATGGATTTTTAATAGAAATACCAGATGGTTGTATTGATTTAGTTTCTATTGATTCTGTTATAAAAAATATGTCAAATATAGATGAAGTCAGAAATTATAAAAATGAAAAAATAAGTGGAAAAATAATAGTAAGCAAGTCTATTCAAGGAACTATAAACTACACATTAATTACTTATGGATATAAGGGTATATATGAATTTAAAATAGATGTGGATGAATTTTTAGTTGATGAATATAGAGGTATTATAGATTATATTTTTGACAGTTTCTATATATCTGAAGATTAAAAGATAACTATAAATTAAAAATGACCTTTTAAAAGGTCATTTTTTTAATTTGTATTTTTATTATTTTCAATTTCTTCAGCTAGATTATTTAAATATTCCCATCTTTCATATTTAAACTCAAGTTCTTTTTCTAATTTTGACTTTTCATAAAGCATTTCTTGTAACTTAGTAAAATCAGTTGAATATTTATCTAAATTATCATCAATAGATTGAATTTTATTTTCAAGAGAAGATATATCATTATCTATATTATCAAATTCTCTTTGTTCATTAAATGTGAATTTTAATTTTTTATTATTTTTAGGTTTTTCTTTTTTTACTTCGTTTTTAGGTTTTTCTTCAACAATTTCAATTTCGTCAGGTTGACTTTCTTTAAATATTAGATAGTCACTATAGTTACCAGTAAAAATATCTATTGCACCATTTCCGCTATATGCAAATATTTTATTACATATTCTATCTAGGAAATATCTATCATGAGAAACACATATGACTACGCCTGGAAACTCATCTAAATAATCTTCAAGTCTATTTAAAGTTTCTATGTCTAAGTCGTTTGTAGGCTCATCTAAAAGAAGTACATTAGGTGCAGACATTAAGGTTCTTAAAAGGTGAAGTCTACGTCTTTCTCCACCTGAAAGTTTTTTGATAAGTGTATATTGCATAGTTCCGTCAAATAAAAATCTTTCACATAGTTGAGATGCAGTTATCTTTTGACCATCAGAAGTTTCTATGTAATCACTGACTTCTTTAACATAGTCTATAGCACGCATTTCTAAATTCATATGAGCATCATCTTGAGAGAAACATCCGATTTTTACTGTTTCACCAATTTCTATATGACCAGAGTCTGGATTTAACTTACCATTTAATATGTTTATTAAAGTTGATTTACCTATACCGTTTTTACCTATTATTCCAATTCTATCAGTTCTAGCAATTGCATACTCTAAATTGGTGATTAATTTTCTTTCTCTAAATGATTTAGATATATTATGAATTTCTATAATTTTTTTACCAAGTCTACTTGATGCAGTAGTTATTTCAAGATTTTCATTTTTTGATAAAACTTCAGTATTAACAAGGTCATCAAATCGTTGGAGTCTAGCTTTTTGTTTAGTTGTACGAGCACGAGCACCTCGTCTAACCCAAGCAAGTTCAGTTCTTATTAAGCTTTGTCTTTTTTGTTCCATACTAGATTCTAGAGCTAATCTTTCTATTTTTTTCTCAAGAAATGCAGAATAATTTCCATCATAACTAAAAAGTCTACCCTTATCAAGTTCAACTATTCTATTTGTAACTCTATCTAAAAAATACCTATCATGAGTTATCATAAGTAATGATAAGTTTTTGTTATTTAAATATTCTTCTAGCCAATCTATAGTATCATTATCTAAATGGTTTGTAGGCTCGTCTAAAATTAATAGCTCACAAGGTGTTATAAGTGCTGACGCAAGTGATATTCTTTTTCTTTGACCTCCAGATAATTCAGCAATTTTTTGATTAAAATTACTAATACCAAGCTTTGTTAAAACTGATTTTGCTTCGCTCTCAAGGTCCCAAAGATTAAGAGCATCGATTTTTTCTTGTAATTTTATTAAATCATTATTTAAATCCTCATTAAAACTCTCATTTAAGTTGTCTAATATACTTTGATAATCTCGAAGTAGTTTCATTTCATTAGATGTTCCCTTAAAAACTTGCTCAAGAACGGTAGCATTTTCATCATAATATGGATTTTGAGGAAGGTATTCTATCCTAACTTTATTAGGTTTAGTTAAAGTACCACTATCAGGTTCTTCTGCACCTGATATTATTTTAAGTAAAGTAGATTTACCAGTACCATTGACACCTATAAGGCCTATTTTTTCTCCATCATTTATTCCTAATGATATATTGTTAACTAGTACTTTTTCAGAGTAACTCTTTGTTATATTTTCTAATGTAATTAAGTTCATTTTATCACCCTTATAGTTATTTTAATTTACTAAACTATTATAACAGTTTTTGTATTATATAGGAATTTAAAAAATATAATAACAGTATGTGTACATACTATAAAATAAAATGAAA
>NZ_LBBT01000289.1 GCF_001006285.1 Paraclostridium benzoelyticum | reverse complement strand
AGTATGGGTATAAAGAAAGATAAGACTGGATTTCATGGAGTTGTTCACTGGGGAGATGAATTTATAAATATTTTTTAATTAAAGAAAATATATACATATCAAAGCTGAAACTTAGTTTAATTGGTTTCGGCTTTTTTTATTATATTATTTAATTAATGAAGCTAAACTAAACCTTTAGAAAATCTTTAGATTTATATACTGATTATCTTAAAAATTTAAAGTTATTATATAATTACGATAAAGATAAAGAAGGAGGTTTTAAGAAGTTGGTTAAATTAAAAAATGCCTTATGATATTATATATATAGAAAAATAATAAAGTGGGGTAGAAATAATGAATTTTAATATTTTAGTTGTAGAAGATGAACAAGATATAGCTTATGCAGTAAAAGCTTATTTAAACAATCAAGGATATAATGTATTTATTGCAAATAACGGGATTGAAGGATTATGTATATTAGAAAAAGAAACTATTCATTTAAGTATAGTAGATATAATGATGCCTAAAATGGACGGAATCGAGTTTACCATGAAATTAAGAGAAAATCATGATTTTCCAGTTATAATGTTATCTGCAAAATCTGAAGAAATTGATAAAATAACAGGATTAAATATAGGAGCTGATGACTATATTGAAAAACCTTTTAAACCTTTAGAGCTTTTAGCTAGAGTGAATTCCCAACTTAGAAGGTACAGAAAGTTTTTAAATTTAGTTGAAAAAAATATACCAAATGAAAACATACATACTATAGGTGGCTTAGAACTTAATGTAAATACAAAGGAAGTTTGTGTTGATGGAAACTTTGTAAAAACAACTCCTATAGAATTTAAAATACTTACTTTGCTTATGAAAAACCCAGGAAGGGTATTTTCAGCAGATGAAATATATGAGAAAGTATGGAAAGAAAGAGCTGTAAATACAGATACAATAATGGTTCATGTAAGGAATATAAGAGAAAAAATAGAAATGAACCCTAAAAATCCAAAATATTTAAAGGTGGTGTGGGGCGTTGGATACAAAATTGAAAAACAATAAACTGTATGTAAAATTAATAATAGTAATGACAATACTAATAGCGTCAATAGGAATGGTATTATCTTATCAAAGTATAAAAAAGTATAGTAATCATTTTGGATATAATATATATGAAGATAATGGGGATTTCACAAGCAAATTAATAGACTCTACATATGGACTTTACTACAAAATTTATGATGAAAATAATGAAAAAACTAGTCCTGCAGATCTTATGTTAGAGTTAAAGGGGGGTGTAGATAATAATGATGAATATACAAAGGAAATAAGAGATAATTTTGGTAATAAGATAAATGATTTCGCTCAAAACTTAAATACAAATTTAAAAAATTTAGACTATTATGTTGTAGATAAGTCCAAAAATTTAACAAAACAAAGTGTTAGTGGGAATTTAAATGAAATAGATAGCATTAATAAAAATTTTCAAGAAAGTTTAAAAGATAAATATCAGTTTTATATATCAATTGATTTTGATGATAAAGGAAATATGAAGATTAGCAAACTACATGGAGCAGATGAAAGAACTATTGAATCTAATTTAAACCAAAATAAAAAAACATCTGCATATTTAGACGAAGATATTTATGAAGTGAAACCTATAAAAAATATGAAGTTTGTATATGGAGTACCTAAAGATTTAAAATATGTAGATAATATATCACATGAAATAAATATGGAACAAGAGCATTCTTATACTATGGCTTCTAGAATTTTTATAAATATAGGAATTGTATTTGTTATTTTGGTTGCAATGATTATTCCGTATAAGGAAATTAAAGAGTTAAAAATATTTGAAAAAATAACAAAAATACCAGTAGAAGTAGTGGCATTTTTAGTTTACTTATCATTTGTTTATGCCTATTTGGCTTCTGATTTACTTATAATAAAAACAGTTATGAATAAAGCAATAATAAGTTTTACTCAATTGCAATTTACAATAGATGTTAATAATATAATTAATTATTTAATTAACCTGATTTACTGGGTAGTTTTATTTACAGTAATGTTTACAGGAGGAATACTATTAAAACACATTATAAAAACTAGACATACAACATACTTAAAAGACCATTCGTTGATTTATAAAGGTACAAAATATATAAATAAAAAATTAAGAAAAACAAAAAAATGGATGTTTGATATAGAATTAGGAAGAAACAATAAAAAGAAAATAGTATCTATGTTAATTCTTAATTTAATTGTAGTAAGTTTAATATCGTGCACTTGGTTTTTTGGATTAATATTAGTTCCTATATATACTTTAGTTTTATACTTTATTATAAAGAAGAAGTATCTTTCTATAAATAGGGATTATAATAAATTACTAAATATAACTAAAGAGATAGCAAATGGAAACTTAGGTACAAAATTGAATGATGATTTAGGAACTTTTAATGTATTAAAAAATGAGATAGATAATATTCAAATAGGATTTAAAAAAGCTGTAGATGAAGAAGTTAAAAGTCAAAAAATGAAGACAGAATTGATTTCTAATGTAAGTCATGATTTGAAAACCCCGTTAACATCTATAATAACTTATGTTGATTTATTAAAAGATGAAAATTTAACTGAAGAAAAACGAAAAATTTATATAGATACATTGGATAGAAAATCTGAAAGATTACGAGTATTGATAGAAGATTTATTTGAGGTTAGCAAAGTTAATAGTGGGAATGTACATTTAAATATAATAGATGTAGATGTAGTGTCTTTAATGAAACAGACATTAGTTGAAGTAGATGATAAAATAAAAGCTTCAAATTTAAAAGTAAGAACAAATTTTCCCGAAGAAAAATTAATTTTGAAATTAGATAGTCAAAGAACGTTTAGAGTATTTGAAAACCTGTTAATAAATATAAGTAAATATGCAATGGAGTATTCTAGAGTGTATATTGATATAATAAGTGAATCTGAATTTGTAAAAATAAGCTTTAGAAATATGACAGCTGAAGAGATTGATTTTGATGTAGAAGATTTAGTTGAAAGGTTTGTAAGGGGAGATAAATCTAGGAACACGGAAGGTAGTGGGTTAGGTCTTGCCATAGCAAAGAGCTTTGTTGAGCTTCAGGGAGGAATGTTTAATGTTAGTACTGATGGAGATTTATTTAAGGTAGTTATAAATTTAAAAAAATAGAAGTGAAATTTGTTATAGAGCTGTAAATTATGTTTAAAGAGTAAGCATCATTTTACAGCTCTTTAATTAGTCAATTGATGCAAATTTTTAAAATGAATTTTAAAAATTTATA
>NZ_LBBT01000288.1 GCF_001006285.1 Paraclostridium benzoelyticum | reverse complement strand
TTTAGTTTTTAAAGGCATTTAAATTGAATTTTATGCACTTTAAATAAAACCTCATAAAATTTGTTCAATATAATAATATTATGTAAACTTATTTCGAAAAAATAATAAAAATTTCAACTTAAAGATGTTTTATTATTATATAATTTAATTAATAAATATGTGATATTGGAGGTTACTATGGAATTCAAAATTAAATTAAAAAAATACGCTGAGTTAGCAGTAAAAGTTGGGGTAAATCTTCAAAGAGGACAAACGCTTCTTTTAAGAGCTCCTATATCTTGTACAGATTTTGCTAGAGAAATAGTAAATGCTGCTTATGATTTAGGTGCTAGAGATGTTGAAATTGAATGGAGCGATGAAGAAAGTTCTTTGATAAAATATATAAAAGCTCCAGAAGACATTTTTGATGAATTTCCTAAATGGAAAATAGAAAAATACAATTCATTATTAGACAAAGGAGTATGTATTATAAATATAGACTCTTCTAACCCTACTATATTTAAAGATGTAGATCCTATAAGAATGCAAAAAGCTAGTAAAGCATCTAGTGAAAGTATACCGTTATGGAGAGATGCTATTATATCAGATAAAATTAAGTGGACTATTGTATCTGCACCTAATAAAGAATGGTCATCTAAAGTATTCCCCGAGTTAGATAAAAATGAAGCTATAGATAAATTATGGGATTATATATTTAAGTGTACTAGAGTAGATACTGATAATCCTATATCATCTTGGAAAAATCACAATTCTAAATTAGCTGAAAAAGTTATGTTTTTAAATAATCATAGATTCAAATCTTTACACTTTAAATCTTCTAAAACTGATTTACATATAGATTTGCCTGAAGGACACGTATGGGCTGGAGGTTCAAGTGTAGATCCAAATGGTATAGAATTTACAGCAAATATCCCAACAGAAGAAGTATACACTCTACCTCATAAATTTAAAGTTAATGGTGTTGTTTCTAATACAAAACCATTTATATACAATGGAACTATAATAGATAAATTCACATTAACATTTAAAGATGGTAAAGTTGTTGATTACAATGCAGAGGTAGGTTATGAGTCATTAAAATCATTATTAGAATTAGATAATGGATCTTGTTATTTAGGTGAAGTTGCGTTAGTTGAAAATAACTCACCTATATCTAACACTGGAATAGTTTATTATACTACTTTATATGATGAAAATGCATCTTGTCACTTAGCTTTAGGCTCTGCATATAAAACAAGTATAGAAAATGGTAGCGAGATATCAAAAGAGGATATGGATAAATACGGTGTAAATGATAGTATAACTCATGATGATTTTATGATAGGTTCTAGTGATATGAATATATTTGGTTTAACTAAGGATGGTAAAGAAATCCAAATATTTAAAAATGGAAATTGGGCATAGCATAATAAAAAGGGATATATTTATATATCCCTTTTTACAAAGTTTTTACAAAGCTTTAATATAACTTATAACTTCTTCAATTATCCAATCAGGAGTAGACGCTCCTGCTGTTAATCCCACTTTTTTAAACCCTTTAAAATCTTCTGGATTCAATTCATTTACTGTTTCTATAGCTAATGTAGGAACATATTCCTGACATATTTGAACTAGTTTTTGAGTATTAGAACTATGCTTACCTCCAACTACTACCATCATATCAACATCCGATGATATTTCTTTAGCAGCCTCTTGTCTAACTTTAGTAGCAGAGCATATAGTATTATTGAATATTACATTATCAAGTTTATTAGATAAAGCTTCTAATATTTTATTATATAAATCAATATTAATTGTAGTTTGAGCAACTACACAATATTTTTTATTTTTATCTAAACTTATATTTTCTAAGTCTTCTAAAGTTTTTATTATTATAGCTTCATTATTACACCATCCGTTAATTCCTATAACTTCAGGATGTTTCGCATCGCCTATAACAATTATATCAAACCCTTGAGAATAATGTTTTTTAGCTACCTCATGAATTTTTTTTACAAAAGGGCAAGTTGTATCAATTACATTAAGACCTTTTTCTTTTGACTCTGTATATACAATCTCACCTACACCATGACTTCTAATGATCATGCTCTTTGATGTAGGAACTTCTCTTACTTCATCAATAGTTTTTAATCCATTTTCTTCATATTTTAAAACCGCTTGTTTATTATGAATTAATGGACCAAGAGCATATATGCCGTCTTCGCTTTTTTGAAGTTCATCCCAAGCCATCTTCATAGCTCTTTTGACTCCAAAGCAAAATCCAGCATTTTTGGCTATTTTAACTTCCATATTGATCCCCCTATTTTGCATTCTTATAATAATTTTCTTTTATTACATCTAGTACATTTTGAGATAATCTTTGGTAATCGTCACTTGTTAACTTTTCTTTATAATAATCTTCAAATGAGATAGGTTTATCTATGTATATTGTAACTCTATTAAATAGTCTATAGTTAGTTATTATAGACATAGGTATTACTAAAGACTTTCCTTTTACAGCAAACATACCTAGACCTGCCTTAGCTTCTAAAAACCCAACATCCTTACTTCTAGTACCTTCAGGAAACATTCCTATGCATCCATCATTTCTAAGGATTTTTAAAATACTTTTTACCGTAGATGCAGTTGGATTTTCTCTATCTACAGGAATAACATTTATTTTATTTAATATATATCCTAAAGGTTTCACTTTAAACAATTCTTTTTTAGCAACAGCTGTAATAGGTCTATTTTTGTGCATACATGCAGCTAAAAAAATCGGGTCTAAATTTGACTTATGATTTGCAGCAATTATTATAGAACCTTTTTGAGGTATATTTTCAATTCCTTCAACTCTAAATTTAAAAAACACGCGTGAGAATACATTTAAAACGCCTGTTACAAAGTTATAAAATTTCACATTAATCTCCCTTCAATTTGACTTACTTTATTTTATCTATAACTGATTCAACTACTTTATCTATACTTTTTCCTGTAGTATCAATTTCAATTGCATCGTTAGCTTTAACTAAAGGTGCGAATTCTCTATTAGAATCAATTTCGTCTCTTCTTATTACATCATTAATAACTTCTTCTAAAGTAGTATTATATCCTTTTTTTATAAGTTCTTTATATCTTCTTTCTCCTCTTTCTTTTGAAGAAGCAACTAAGAAAAACTTATAGTCAGCATTTGGGAAAACATATGATCCGATATCTCTTCCATCTAAGATAACAGAACTTTTATTACCAATATCTCTTTGAACATCAACCATTAAATGTCTAACATCTTTTATTTGTGCTACATTAGATACGTTATGACTAACTTCAGGAGTTCTAATTTCCTCTTTTAAAATCTTTCCGTCAAGATAGATATTATTATCTTTAAAATCTATATCACTTTTTTTTGCAATTTCAATTACTTCATTTTCATTATTAATATCTATTCCACTTTGAAGCACTTTATATGTTATAGCTCTATACATTGCTCCTGTATCTATATAATTTATATTCATTTTATCAGCTACTATTTTTGCTATTGTACTTTTCCCTGCACCTGCTGGTCCATCTACTGCTATTACTAAATTTTTCATATTACTCACTCCTATTCAACTATGTCTGGTCTTAAATTTTTAGCATTATTTAGATATATATGTTTAATCTCAGACTTTGACTTTTCACTATTTATATTTACCATAACTCTAATACATTTTCTGAGACTACCTTGAATATACTTTTCTTCAAAATTAAGTAAAGGTGTGTCACAAATATTTAATAAATCTCTTACAGCTACAGATGGGTATACTGTATCTAAATCACTAGTCATCGTAAAGACCATACTTATAATATCCTCTTCTAATATATCATTTTCTTTTATTATGTTTTCTATCAGTACTTTAGTTTCATTTAATATTTCTTCTATGGAGTTTTCATTAACTGTTGTCGCTCCTCTAACTGCTAATACTTTCATTAATAATCACTTCCTGCTAAATACCCTGTTGAAAAAGCTATTTGAAGATTATATCCGCCAGTCTCAGCATCTACATCTATAACCTCTCCAGCAAAGAATAAATTTTTAATTATTTTAGATTCTAAATTAGATGAATTTATTTCCTTTACACTAACTCCGCCACTAGTTACCATCGCAGCTTTAATTGTTAGCATCTCAGAAACAGTTAATTTCATACACTTTATATATTCAATAATTTTTAATTCATCTTCTTTTTTTAATTCATTAGGTTTTTTATCACTTAAATTAAGTAAAGTTAATATTTCTTTTAAAAAGTTTTGTGGTAATATACTTTTTAAATTTGTTAGTATATTTTTATTTGGATTTTCTCTTATTATCTTTGACAATTCATCACTTGAAGTTTTTTGTAAAAAGTCTATTGTAATTTCAATAGGATTATTATCAAGGGCTTTATTTATATATGAAGAAAATTTTAGTACTGCAGGTCCTGATATTCCAAAATGCGTAAATATCATGTCACCTTGAGTTTCAATTTTTTTCTTTTTAATTTTAGTACTTATGCAAACATCTTTCATAGCTACACCTTGTAAATTTTTCACAAAACTCTCTTGTGTAACTAAAGGGATTAATGCTGGATATAGAGGTTTTATTTCATGTCCATATTTTTTTAAAATTTCAAACATAGACCCATCAGAACCTGTTGCTGGATAACTTTTACCCCCAGTAGTTACAATTAATTTATCGCAACTAATTTTTTCTCCTTTATTAGTTACAACTCCTTTAGCTTCACCATCTTCTATAACTAAGTCACAAACAGTTGTATTATATATTATTTCAACATTATTTTTTAAAAGATTATTTAACAACACATTTATAACATCATCAGCTTTGTCTGATTTAGTATATACTTTTTCATCATATTCAACTTTATACTCTAAATTATTGTCTTTAAAATATTCTAATAGATTATAGTTTGAGAATGTATAAAAAGAACTATATAAAAACTTTTTATTATTAACTATCTTGTCAAAAAAGTCTTCTATATTTCTATTATTAGTTATGTTACATCTTCCACCGCCTGTAAGTTTAAGCTTTTTTCCTATTTCATTGTTTTTTTCTATTAGAATTACCTCATTTTGTTTTGAAGCTGATATTGCGGCCATTATGCCAGCCGGTCCACCTCCAACAACTATAACTTTTGCCATATTTATATCTCCTTACTCAAGTGCTGAGTTGTTTATTTTTTCATTGTTTTTGATATGAGTAGTATCATTCATTTTTATTATAACTGGTCCATAATCTCTGTATTCAACTATATTTAAAGCAGTATTGTCTTGCTTAATTCTATATATATTTTCCATACCTGAATTTAAGAAAGATAAAAGCATAACCCTAACAGTTACAGAGTGAGTTACAAGTAATATGTGTTTATTATCATATTTATTATTAAGTTCATTTATAAAATTATCTACTCTATCTTTTATTATATGTAAAGTTTCTCCTTCAGGAATTTCAACTAAATGCGGTTCATTTCTCCATGTATTATATATATCTGCATAATTCATTTTTATTTCATCTATTAATAAACCTTCCCATTTACCAAATCCCATTTCTCTAAGAGCTGGCGTTTCACAAACGCTTAGTCCTAAACCGTCTCCAAGTATATTAGCAGTTTGAACAGCTCTGCCTAAATCGCTTGAAAATATATAGTCTATTTTATGATTTTTAGCTAAACTATCAGCAAGCTCAGTAGCTTGTTCTATTCCTTTCTCTGTTAAATCTGAATTCCCATGTCCTTGCGTTTTGCCTAATATATTCCAATTAGTTTGTCCATGTCTTACTATATAAAAAGTATTTGCCATAAGTAGCCTCCTATATTTATATATCTTTATTTTTAACGTTCATCAAAATTTTATTATATCATAATTTGACAAATTAAAAAACTTAAACATACAAATATTCATTTAAGGACAATATATATATGAATAATAATAAAGGAGTTTTTAAAATATGAAATCCAAATATC
>NZ_LBBT01000287.1 GCF_001006285.1 Paraclostridium benzoelyticum | reverse complement strand
AATTATTAGAGATATAAATTATGGTAAATTAAGAAAAAATAGGAGGTACAATGGATAAATTTAATTTGATCGTAGTTTTTATAGAAGGGGTAATATCGTTTTTTTCTCCGTGTATATTGCCAATACTACCTATTTATTTAAGTATGTTATCAAATAGTAGTATAGATAGCTTAAAAAATGATAAAAAAATATTTATACATAGTTCACTTTTTAAAAATACTATATTTTTTACGCTTGGAATATCTGTAACATTCTTCATATTAGGATCATCAGTAAATGCTCTTAAATCATTTTTTAATAGTAATAAAGATTTCATAATGATTCTAGGAGGAATTATAATAATTGTTATGGGTCTATTTTATATAGGAATTATTAAGTCATCTATATTAAATAGAGAAAAAAGATTTAACATGAAACCTAAAGAGATGAACCCAATTTCAGCTTTTTTATTAGGATTTACATTTAGTTTTGGATGGACTCCTTGTATAGGTCCAATATTAGCATCTGTACTTGTTATGGCATCAAATTCAAAAGACATAGCTACATCAAACTTGTTGATTTTAATTTATACAATAGGATTTATATTACCATTTATAATAGTTTCTATGTTTTATAATAAATTGTTTAAATCAATTGATAATATGAAGAATCATATGGGATTAATAAAAAAAATAGGTGGTATAATACTTATAGTATCTGGACTAATAATGGCTATAAATGGAGGTTTAGAACTGTATAATTCTAGTAGTAATAAAAGTGAAATAACTCAAGATAATTCAAATATTGAAAATGAAAATAAAGATGATAATAAAATAATGTCAATAGACTTTAATTTATATGATCAATATGGAAAAGAACATAAACTAAGTGAATATAGAGGCAAAACTGTATTTTTAAATTTCTGGGCAACATGGTGTCCACCTTGTAGGGGTGAAATGCCTCATATAGAAGATTTATATAAAAAATATAATAAAAATCAGGATGAAGTGGTAATTTTAGGAGTTGCATCTCCTAATTTAGCCAATGAAGGTTCAGAAGAAGATATTAAGGAATTTTTAAATCAAAATAAATACAATTTTCCTGTGGTGATGGATAAAGATGGGGCTTTGGCTTATCAATATGGAATTAGTGCATTTCCTACAACGTTTATAATAGATAAAGATGGATATGTAACACAATATGTACCAGGGGCTATGGATAAAGAGACTATGAAATCTCTTATAGAGGGAGATCAGTAAGTATACTTTATATTTTTAAAAATCAAAATACATAAAAGAAATAGCAAAAAAATACATGGATATTTAAATTAAATATAGTTAATATAAAGCCGATTAATATAAAGTGAAATTTATATTAATCGGCTTTTTTATGCTTTATAAAATTAAATATTAAATCAACATGGATTTTATTGATATAATCATATAGGAAAAATTTTACAAAATATAAAACTTTTTATAAATTAAATTCGTTATATAAGTGAAAGGGGGATGAAAATGGCTCAATCGGATGAAAAATTAATAAAAGAAATCTTAAAGGGAAATGAAAGTGCAATGGAAGTCTTAGTAAAGAGATACTATGATATGGTACATAGCTTTGTATATAGAAATGTAAATGATTATAACATCGCTTATGATATAACCCAAGAATCATTTATAAAAATGATGAAAAACATAGATAAGTATAAGTTAAAAGAAGGAAATTTTAAAAGCTGGTTATTAAAAATTGCACTTAATACAACTAAAGATTATTTTAAAAGTAAAATTTACAACCAAAGAAAGCGAAGTGACGATATTAGCAATTATGAAATAGAAGATAAGACAAATGTAATAGATATGTTATCAAAAAAAGAAGAGGCTATTAAGATAAAAGAGGCTTTAAGTAGTTTACCTAAAATTCAAAAAGAAGCTTTAATACTTAAATATTACAATGATTTAAAAATTAAAGAGATAAGTGATATAACAGGAGAAAATGAAAACACAATAAAATCTAGATTGTTTAATGGAGTTAAAAATCTAAAAAAATTACTTGGAGGTGATAATTATGAGCAAAACACCAACGATAAAAGAAAATCTAAGATATGATGATATAGAAAATGAGGATTTTGAAATTTTATTAGATGAAGAATTTTTAGATATAGAAAATTTCTTAAATAGCTATATTGTAAAAGAGGTTGATGAAGAAAACGTAGATTTAACTATAGATAAATTAAGAAATTATATGCCACAAAATAAAAATGAAGAAATAATTAAAAATGAAAATATGAATTTATATAGTAAAGTCAGTACTAGTATGGGGCTGTTAAAAATGCAATTTAAGATATTTAATAAGTTGTACTTAATTGCATCGATAATTCTTGTTTTATGTGGAGTAATTGGTACTATAAAACTTAATTTAAATCCATACTTATGTGCTTACACGGTATCCCCTATACCAATACTTATTGGCTTAGCTGAAATATTGCGAGGAAAAGAAGAAAATATGTGGGAGTTAGAATTAAGCTATAAATATTCATTTAGAGAAATACTATTTGCAAAGTTAGTAATAATATCTACAACGGCTATAGCTTTAACTTTAGTAACTAGTTTAATATTAACAGGAACTTATTCTGAAGTTAGCTTGTTAAGGATAATAAATATATGTTTAATTCCAACTTGCTTTATATCATTAATATCACTGATATTAGCATCTATCTATAGGGGAATGAACAGTATAGTATTATCTACAAGTATATGGATAGTTGTAAGCAATATGGTAGACAACGACACTATTAACTATATAGTAAATGTAAAGAACTATAAGTTGTTTTTAGTACTTATATTGCTATTTGTACTTACAATGATTGCATCAAAATTATTTTATAAAAAAAGTATAAATTTTA
>NZ_LBBT01000286.1 GCF_001006285.1 Paraclostridium benzoelyticum | reverse complement strand
AAATAGAAATTGAAATTAGTTATATATGGAATTTTGAAAATTTTCAATAAATATGTTTGGACTAAGTTGTAAAGGGTATATTTTAAATACATTAAATTAAAGAGGTTTTAGGAGGATTTTTAAAATGATAAGAGTATGTCCATTTTGTTCAAATGTTGATGTTAATAAAATAAAAGAAATTGTTGGAGACGAAAATGTAAAAACAGGTTGTATAGGCCAATGTCGTTCATTTAAAAAAGAGGCTGTAGGATTTATAGATGGAGAGCTAGTTATAAAAGAAAATGAAGAACTGTTTTTAAAAGAAATATCTAAATAAAAGATAAATGAGCTATATATATTTATATAGCTCATTTTTTTGAAATAAATTAATTTAATATTTATTCTATAG
>NZ_LBBT01000285.1 GCF_001006285.1 Paraclostridium benzoelyticum | reverse complement strand
ATTTTTTCACTATTACTAATTTTTCAACTTAATAATTTTTTTAACTTAATAGGTTAATTAGGAATTTTTATCTTCCTATTTCATTACCTATTAAATGTTATCTAATATACAAATTCCTTTTTCGCTTAATTCACTTCCTCTTCTGCCTACTTCAGAGTTTATTAAATCTAATTCCTTCAATATACTTAAAATGCCTCTAACTTCACCTTCTGTTATAATTATACCTTCTTCGTTTAATCTATTAACGATTGTATTTCTTCCTACACATTTATTTAATAAATTTTCTTCTCTTATAAAACTCATAACTTTTCTTGATTTATCTATGTTTGTTTTATCTTTTAAAATCTTAATTTCTTGACTATAATCAATTTTCATATTAGTAAGATTATGTGGTAAATCGCAAGTTTTAACTTTATCATCCATACACATTATATCAATGTACATAGCTGTGTTTTTTAGCTCTCTAATATTTCCTGGCCATGAATATTTATTTAAAATTTCTTTAGCTTCATCACTTATATTCCTTTTCTTTTTCATAAAATAGTTTAGCATCATAGATATATCTTCTTTTCGTTCTCTTAAAGATGGAATATTTATAGGTAATACATTTATCCTATAATATAGATCTGCTCTAAATTTTTCTTGTCTTATCATTTCTAATAAATTTTTATTAGTTGCAGCTATAACTCTAACATCAATATCAATTACACTTTCTCCTCCAACTCTCATAACTTGGTTTTCTTGAAGAACTCTAAGTAGTTTGGTTTGCAAATATATTGGCATATCTCCTATTTCATCTAAGAATATAGTTCCGTTATGAGCTTGTTCAAATAAACCTTTTTTCCCACCTTTTAAAGCCCCTGTAAATGCCCCTTCTTCATATCCAAACAATTCACTTTCTAATAAATTTTCTGGCATAGCTGCACAGTTTATAGCTATAAATGGCTGTTTAGATCTTAATGATTCATTATGTATAGACTGAGCCATTAATTCCTTTCCAGTTCCACTTTCTCCTGTAATTAAAACTGTATAATCTGATTTTGATATTTTTTTACCCAAATCCTTTGATTTTTTCATCTTTATTGATTCAGTTTTTATGTCATTAAAATTATATCTAGCAACTTGTCCCTTATCCCTTAGTTTTTTGCTTAAGTTTTGTTCTAACTTTTTTATATAAGTTATTTCTTGAATACAGTAATACGATCCTGTAACTTTGCCAAAACTTTCTATATCATATTTGTTTATATTTAAATATTTGTTTTTGTACTTTATAACTTCATCTTTAACTTTATCTAAATCAAAAATAAATTTAATATCTTTGCTTTTTATTTCACTTATTTTCTTACCTACTAGTGAATCCTCAATATCTAATATATTTTTTAAACTTTGATTACAAATTAGTATCTCTTCTTTATTTGATATGACAGCCATTCCATTACTAGATAAATTTATTATTGAACTCAACTCTTCATTTTTTATAGTAAGTTCTTTATATTTAGTGTTTACTCCAGAATATAAACTAATTACCTCATCTGAATATTTCATTAGTCTTTCTGTAACATCTTTATCATCTATATTTAATTTAGCTATTATTTGTAAAAATGTAGAACTATCTATGTGTCTATGCCCAATATCAATCACTTCATCAATATAACTAGGAACTAAGTTAACTTCTCCTGGAGTAACTGCAACCTTTATATCTTTGTATTCTTTATTTGAGTCATAAGGTATGAAATTCAAATGATTTATACCTACATTGTATAAAGTAGATATTGTTTCAAGTACAGTAGATTCATTATCATTTACAACTAATACATCAATTCCTTCTGG
The DNA here is from genome assembly GCF_001006285.1 of Paraclostridium benzoelyticum. GTDB lineage: Bacteria > Bacillota > Clostridia > Peptostreptococcales > Peptostreptococcaceae > Paraclostridium > Paraclostridium benzoelyticum. The sequence continues at coordinate 1,912 of NZ_LBBT01000285.1, read as the reverse complement.
TAAAGAAAATAATTTATAAACATCTTTTTGTTTTATACTTCTATTTATTTTTATTATTTTTTTAGTGTCTTTAACATATTCTTTTATCCTTAAAGCTCTATCATCTATCATTGCAAGAACTACATCACCTTTAATTATTTCCTTATTTGATAATTTGTTAAGGTAATAGTTTTTAATTTTCACTTTATCTTTAAAAATCAACTCTATATTTTTATTTAAAAATAATTCTAATTTTGACATACCATCTGTCACTACAGCTATAGTTTTCATTAAGTAAACTCCTTTTAACTTTTACGTAGTATTGTTATCCTTATTATATTATAAAAACAAATAAAAACCATATTGATTATTTATATCAATATGGTTTTTATTTGTTTTTTATATTTTATTACGTCCCACAATAAGTTCTATAAGCACAACTTGAAGGCTTAGGTAATTTTGCATATTCCTCTTGATCTTTAGAATGTTCATATGGGTTTTCAAGTGCACTTAAAAGTTTTTTAAAGAAAGTAAAATCTCCTTTATCAGCAGCTTCTAAAGCTTCTTCTACTCTATGATTTCTTGGTATTAATGCTGGATTTGATTTTTTCATTAACTTAAAAACTTCATCTTGAGAATTTCCTTGTCTTTTTAATCTTTCTTTCCACAAGCTGTACCAAGATTTAAATTCTTCACTATTAAACATTCCTTTTTTATTAGTTTTATTAAATGTTAATGATATAAAAGTGCTAGTAAAATCTTCACTATATTTTTCCATCATACTAAGTAAATCTTCTATCAATGCTTTATCTTGTAATTCTTCATCGAATAATCCTAATTTGAATCTCATATTTTTAATCCAATTTAAATAATAAATTTCTGAGAACTCAGAAATAGCATCTTGAGCAATCTTTATAGCTTCATTTTTATCATCACTTATTAAAGGCAATAATGCTTCAGCTAGTCTACATAAATTCCATTCAGCCATATTGGGTTGATTTTCATATGAATATCTTCCATATCTATCGATAGAACTAAAAACAGTGTCTGGTTTATAATTATCCATAAATGCACAAGGTCCATAGTCAATACTCTCTCCACTTATAGTCATATTGTCGGTATTCATAACCCCATGGATAAATCCAATACTTTGCCACTTAGCAACAAGTTTAGCATGAGCATTTATAACTTCTTTAAGTAAGTTAATGTATTTATCTTTATCATCTTTTATATATGAGTAATGTCTATTGATTGTATAATCAGCTAACTCTTTAACTGACTTAATACCTCCATAATTTAGAGCATATTCAAATGTTCCAAATCTAATATGACTAGAAGCTACGCGTGTTAAAATTGCTCCTTTTTTTATATTTTCACGAATCACAGATTCTCCAGTTTTTATTACTGCTAGACTTCGAGTGGTTGGCACTCCAAGACCATACATAGCTTCACTTATTATATATTCACGAAGCATAGGCCCAAGAACAGCTCTCCCATCTCCTCCTCTAGAGTAAGGTGTTTTACCAGATCCTTTAAGCTGAATATCAAATCTATCTCCATATGGATTTATTTGCTCTCCTATTAACAATGCTCTCCCATCTCCTAGCATTGTAAAATGCCCAAATTGGTGACCTGCATATGCTTGAGCTATAAAAGCACCCTCATCTATCTTTTTGTTTCCTGAAAGTAATTCTATTCCATCCTTACTTTTAAGGTTATCTATATTTAATCCTAAAAATTTAGCTAAAGAATCATTTAAAATAACTAAGCTAGGTGAAGGAACTGGATTTAAATTTATTTTACTATAAAAAAAGTCTGGTAAATTCATGTAACTATTATTTAAATTCCATCCTGTCTCTATATTTTTTTTATTATTTTCCATTTTTTCTCCTTATTATAAATAATTAGTTTTATAAATATAAGATACCCTTAT
>NZ_LBBT01000284.1 GCF_001006285.1 Paraclostridium benzoelyticum | reverse complement strand
ATTAATAACAAAATTAATATGAATTTTTAATATGAATTTTTACTTAAAGTATCTTCATAAAAATTTATACTAACATCTTTTAAATCAGTATCTTTTAGATTAAATTTATTATCTATTAAATAATTATAAAATTTCACATCATATACATAAGTCGTATTCGTTTTTTTACGGTTATAACACTTATGCTCTAGGTATTTTGCAAAACCCTCAACTAAGTTTTCTTCACACCATCCTACCCAATCATAAGCATCTTTACCAAAACTATTATAGCTATCTAATAAAGTTTTATCTTTCTTTAATTCATTCGAAATTTTTATAAACTCCTTCGTTCCGGTAAAGTTTCTAAATAGCTCATGTGAATATTCATGGAATGGTGCTCCAAATAAATTATCTTTATTTGTGGATGGTTGAATCGTCGATATCTTATAATTTCCATTTTCAAATCCCATCGCTCCTATTGGTCGCAAATCATAATAAAATAATGCAGTATAATCCTTATTAAATTTTATTCCACTTTCATATTCCATAAATTTAAATATATCTATATTTTCCTTTTCAAGGTATCTGTTAACTTTTTTTCTGTTTAATTCTATTTTGGAATTATTACTTTCTATAAATTCCTTTAAGTACGTTTTGTAAAAATAATTATAGAATATATCTATATCTTCCTTTCTCATTTGACTTAATTCTAACTTAGATTGATTATTAATTTTTTCTACGACTTCTTCAACGCTAGCATTATCATCCACAGATATTGTTTCTGATACGTATTTCCACTCACCATAATTATCATATATTCTAATTAATCTGCGCTTCATCTCAGTATCCATAGTTGAATATGTTTCTTTTAACCATTTATAATAATCTACCCCATACTCTCCACAATTTTTGTATAAATTTTCATTAAATTCATCAACATTTTTAAAGTTTGTCCTATAAACGTCATAAGCTACTGTAACCAAAGAAATTTTTAAAGTTAACCCTCTAACTTCAACTTTGCTACCATTACTCTCTTTATTAATTTGTGTGTAAGCTAAAATCAACATTAGTAACAATATAAAAAAACCTATTAGTAATTTTTTATACATCATCATCCCCCTACTTAAAAGTATTTTAATTATATATAAAAAAGAGCTCAACTGTTATGAATTCTTTTTTATATTATTACTTGTAAGCTTTTTTATCCTAATCTTCATCAATCATACTACACGAAATTTCATACTCCTTTTGACTAGCTTGAAATTGCTTTTTCTTTGGACAAAACGTCTTATCAAATTCTTCGACGTCATCTTCACTTGGATCAAAAATATCTGCAAATTCTACATATCCTGAAATGTCATCTAATGCCCCTTCATAAAGAGGCAATGCTAATAATCCTTTATAATAATTACCATCTTCCATTGATATATTATATTTTTTTGCTCCAACAAATCCATATGGCTCATAATGGTATGGATATCCTAATGTTAATATCGCCGTATACCCCAATTTTTTTGCAATTTCTATAGAGTATGTAATAAGTTTACGCCCAAGTCCTTTTCTATGCATGCTTGGTAATATACTAACTGGACCAAAGGTAATAGTATTGTACTCGTTGCCATCTTCTGATATTACTTTTGAATGCGTATAAAATATGCTTCCTACTATTTTACCATCTACTTCTATTACAAATGAAAGCTCTGGTATAAAATCTATGTGTTTTCTCATATTATGGATTACTAAATGCTCATTACATCCAGGAAAGTATAAATTCCAAAATGCTTCTCTTGCAACCTCTTCAACTTTTCTAAAATCTTCCTTACGCTCATTTCTTATTTTTATATTCATATTTTACTCCTTAACTATACAATAAATATAAGCTTGATTACATCATAATTTTTTATAGTATAATGATTTTCTATTGGTGGATTTTTATTAATGTTTTTTATTTATAACCCATGGTTATTTTTTTATCAAACGTAATTGTAGAATTTTTTTACTTACAACTACATGTAAAGTTATTTATATATGAACAATGTTTCCTGCACTAGCTTTTTCTAATCTATTGATTATAGAATTTCCTAATCCATGATTAATAGGCGCTTGTATGTAAATATGGTCAATATCCAACTTATCACATTCTCTAAGTAAGTCAAATATTTTTTGTGCTGCAATATTTAATGTATTAAAACTTCCTAAACTATATATGTAATTATAGTTGCTGAATTCGTCTAAAAACTCTTCAAAACAAAGTATAGCATTATCCTTATTTGCATTTTCTTTAATCCACTTAGAAGTATTTACATAATCTCCTTCAACTAATGTTACAGGTACATCTGGTGCATAATGTCTATACTTCATTCCTGGAGCTTTTGGTACTTCACTATCTTCAACACTTAATAGATCCTTTTTATATATAAGGTTAGGAATTATATCACATATCTCATCTACACTTATAGCTCCAGGTCTTAACAGTACAGGATCTGGAGTTGACATGTCTATGATTGTTGATTCTAAACCAATTGAACATGACCCTCCATCTAAAATACAAGGAATTTTTCCACTTAAATCATTAATGCAATGTTTTGCACTTGTAGTTGAGGGCTTGCCTGATAAATTTGCAGATGGAGCAACTAATAAAGTTCCGCTTTCTTTAATTACAGCTCTAGCTATTTCGCTTTTAGGAAATCTAACTGCCACCGTATCCATACCTGCCGTAACTATATCTGAAATACACTCTTTTTTATTGAAAATTAATGTTACTGAACCTGGCCAAAAAGCATCAAATACTTTTTTCGCTTCTTGTGGTATATCTTTGCATATATCATAAACTTGTTCTAATTTATATATATGTACTAATAATGGATTATCTTGTGGTCTACCTTTTACTTGAAATACCTTTTTAATTGCATTTTCATTAAAAGCATCTGCCGCTAATCCATAAACCGTTTCTGTAGGAATTGCAACAACTTCACCTTTTTTTAGGTACTCTGCTCCTTTTTTAACATTTTCGTAATTCGAGTTCAAATCTTTAACTTCTAGTATTTCTGTTTCTATAGAATTTACTGTCATTTACAACTTGCCTCCTATTTATGCTATTTATACATTAACTTAATAATGCATATTAATTATTATAGTACATATATCCCTTCTAAGTTAGAGTCTCGTACTAATATTTTTGTAACTTACATACTAAAATTCTTTTTCATGTTCTTTAAAAAAATCATAATAGTTACGTACATTTTCTAATTCAGTCCATTTTTTAACTCTTACTGGATCCTCATCAAGGTCATAGATTTTAGCACCTTTCATAGCTAGCATAAATGGAGAGTGGGTTGATATTATAAATTGGCATCCAAAAAATCTTGATGCATCTTCTATAAATTTAGACAATTCTATTTGTCTTTGGGGGGAAAGACTATTTTCAGGCTCATCCAGTATATACAGCCCATTCTCTCCTATCTTTTCTAGAAAATATTTAAAAGCACTTTCTCCGTTTGAATATTCTCTAATGTTGTCTCTTAAGTTATCTCTTATAAATTTAGATTGAGTTTTTTTCTTAGCCCTACTTATTCTTTTCATTTCATCATAATCATCTAAAGACGTCATCCTAAAACTTGAAAATTTAGTATCTATATATTCTTCAAATAACTCAGATCTCTTTTCATCAATACGTTCATTTATATTTCTGATATTTAACATATAATCAAATACATCATCACTAGTTATAATCTTACTATTTTCAGGTATTTCATTTGAAATTTCCATGTAGCACATATTTACATAGTCCGTAAAAAAATTAGTTTTATTGTAAATAGAATCTCTATCTAGGTTTACTTTTTCAGCAATTATATTTAATGCTGTTGACTTTCCAGATCCATTACCCCCGTATAATATAGTAATTGGTTCAAAGTCAATTCTTTCAAATTGATTTTTAGATAATATTTTAAATGGATAAAAAGAGTCATAACAAGTTCTTTTTTCCTCTAATATAAATTTATATTCAATATCTTCATTAACAAATTCAAAAGCACTTATGTATATCATTTTTTATTTTCCTTTCGTACTCGATATAAAAACTATGTGTATAATATTTTATCATATTTCTAAGGTTATAATATTTATTTTAAACTATGTTAATCACTACCTAATCTAAAATAAATTAATATACAAGTTGTTTAATACTATTAAGACATCCATAAAATTTAAATAAGATCAAAAGAGTTCAATATTTGCATGAGTCCTTTTGATCTTATTTGATGTAAGAAATTTGCTTACAGATTCTTTATACTAAAAAGGTATATTCATTTAGGTAATTTATATAATCTAATGCTTTGAGTTTTTTACAAGATTATTTAAGTATCTTATTTCTTTTATATAAATTCTCCTATTTATATAATACGTTACGATAGCAATTAAACTATATTGAATTAAAAAACTAATATAGTTTGTTAAATATCCTAATTCGTTTCCTAATACATATAAAATCGTTGACATGAATAAATTTTGAACAATTAATATTAGTTTATAATGATTTTCTCCATATTTACTCAATAGCTTTGGGTATAGTACTGTTGCTGAATATGAAAATAGAAAAGATATTCCTAGAATAGTTATCAACCAATTAGACATATTCCTATCAGATGTAACTATTCCATATATCATAAATATAATTAAACACTCTGATAATATAAGAAAAAATTTGGAGTTATAGGCTTTCATTGATTATATTCCTCCTCTATACTTTTTTTGAAATCTCTAAAATAACTTCGATTTACTACTTGCTTATATTGATTGCTTAGTATTACTTGAAATCTCATATTAGAATGGTAACTAATCTCCTCTATATGCTTAACATTTATTATTGTATTTTTATTTACTTTTATAAAATAATTTCTTCTTGATAGAATTTCCTCTAATCTTTTCATCGATATCTTTATAATTAATAATTTGTTTTCAATAGTTGTAAAACATACATCTCTTCCATAAGTTTCAAAATATATTATATCTTTATCCTTTACCTTTATTTCTTTATTTGTATCTAAGTCCTTACCTATAATACTTGAATTATGCACTGTTAATAATTCTTTTATATAAATATAGTCATTTTCATTATCGTCATTGGTTATTACATTTACATTAGTTTCATTTATTAAATTATCTTTAATATGGTTTATTTTCATTTTTACCTCCTCTCTCAATATAATTTAATTGTATGAATACTATTCCTTGCTGTCTACATAACTATCTTCTTGTTGCAAATATCACTACACTTTTTACAAAACTAGTTCGTGTATTTATAAACTTACATAAATCTTACTTCCTGTAATATTTGATTTTACTAAACTCTGCCTTTAATCAACTTAATAATTCCTGTAATTTAGCTTTATTTGTGTTATAAATACAATTTATTCAAATTTGAACCTTAATATTTTTTATTATTTAGTATATTAATAGCTTGATGAACCGCCCACTGTTGATGTTCTAAATGTATATAATTTTTTTCTCCAAACGATTTTTCTACTAACATTATTTGACCCCTCTTTTATCCTATTTTGTATATTTCTTGTAAGCACAATTCTTACAGGTTGATTTCTAATTAGTTACTAATTGTAAGCTTTATTTTAACTATGTTTTAACTAAAATTTATTTTACTAATTATCTTATTTAAAACATAGTTATATTATAATTCAAACTATTTTTTAATAACTAATAGTTCTACATTTAAGTATTTCTAGTTAATAGGTAGTACATAATTATCTTCAATATCCTTTTGAACTTTAATCATATAACAACAATGTTCATTAACTGTTTTAAACCCCAACTTATTATAAAAATCTTCTTTATCAGGTGTTGCCAAATATATGGTCCTTACATGCATCTCTGGTTGTTCTAATAAACTTTCAATTATCTTACTCCCTATACCTTTACCTCTATGCTCAGGATGAACCAATACATCTATTATAGTAGCCCATCTTACTTCGTCACTTAAAGATCTAGCCATTCCTATCAAACTATTATCATCCCAGCAAGTTATAATACTTGAAGATTTTTTTATTATTTTTTCCCAATCCTCATATTTACTTGGTACTTTCCAGGTTGCATAGTTACAATAAAAGTCCTTTACTTTATCTATATCTAAATCTTTAGAATTCAAAAGTCTAATCAACCAAATTCCCCTCCTAATTAAAATCTAGTTTAATTGTATCAGATTATTTATGCTTAATTAATTTCTACAATATATGTTTTTAACATAAAAAAAGAGCAATAATATTATTGCTCCGTAATTAATAAACTTAATATATCTACATTATGATTTTTATTTTCAATATCCATACTTGTTGTTTTTACATACTGGTATTCTAGTGAATCCCAGAATCTTCGTCCATTAATATTATCTTCTAGTACTCCTATTCTCAATCTTATAGCACCTTCACTTAATGCATATCTCTTTATTTCTTCATGAACAGCTCTACCTAATTTTTTATTTCTCTCACTTGGCGAAAGTAAAAGTAAACCTATCATCCAAGTTCCAATTTCTGGGTAGTCCTTAAATATATCGACTGTCCCAATTAGAACTTCACTATTATCGTATATTCCTAATGTTAAAGAATCCTCTAAAGTCTTTTTTTCACTGTACTTAAAGATATCATCTATATCTTTAGCAGTTGCGTTTCTACCACTAGCTAGTATGTGATAGTCAGAGCATAAATCATATAGTTGTTTAATCTCATTATGATTATCATTCGTTATGGGTTTAATAATATATCCATTTTCTAGTATACTTTTCATAATCCTCTTATACTCCTTTTTACCAAAATACATTATTAGTTTTTAATATACCAAATTAACTTTCAGCCTCTAATAATTGTTTAACTTTATCAAAGTTTTCTACATCAATTATTATCTTTCTATCTCTAAAACCTTTTGAAACTTTAATTATTTTTTTATTCTTTCTAAGAACCGAATTGTTATATTCTATTTCTTCTATTTTATCAATATCGAATACTGTTCCATCGTAGAAAATCACTTTATCTTTAGATACTATACATGGATTTAATATTACTTGTATTATATTAATAATACAAAATATACTAATTACAGAAATCATTAAAAGAATCACCTTTTCATACAACTCAAAACTATTTGTATATGATAATAGATTTGTAATAGTATAATTATTTCCATGGTTAAAACCTGCATACCTTGATTTAATTGTACTATACATATTAAATAGTAAAACTATCATAAGTACAATAACCCCTTTATTATTTTCTTTTACTTTAATACATTCTATGTTTTCTTTATCTATTCTCTTTATAAGCTTTCTTCTTAAAATATCATCACTTAATTTCATTGATAAAATTAAAGTTGTAAATCCAACTAATGATATACTACTTACTACTTGATTTTCTGGTACTATAGCCATTATCCCTAATATTACCATAATAACTATTAATATTTTTCTCTTTATACTCATTTTTTCTCTCTACCCCTATTGTATGTATTTATATAGAATTTACTTTTATGTATATAATTAAGTCTTTCTCATTTCTACTTGCTTGATAATCCTCATCTAAGTTAATGCTATGAGTTGAATGATCTTTATTACCAATACTATATGCAGCTACTTTTAATTCTTTATTTAACTGTATTTCTCTTTTCTCATCTAAAATAGACATCGCCATTCCATTTTCTAAGTTATTAAAAAAGTCTAAAGGTAACTCTATCCCCGAACTGCCCACTATGATACTCAAATTTTCGTCTTTGTAATATATATCGATTGGTATGTTTTTATTTTGATTATTTATAGATACCGTACTTTCCATCATTAAATCTTTTTTATTTAGTTTTCCATTGTGATATTCTTCTGAATATATATGAATATCATATTCATCCTTTTTAAAAACATCTAAGCTATATTTAACACTCATATCTTCTAAATTGTCTTCTATTTTAGATATAGTACCAATACTATTTTGATTTTTACCTCCACATACAATTATTGTAACTGGCATAATCATAATTAGTAATGTTAAAAAAATTTTTCTCATATCAAACCCCCATTCCCCAACTTAAAATCCCCCAATTTTAATAGTATTTAATTTATTATAGCTGAATTTATAAGTATTTGTATATAAATAACTTACTTACAAAAAAAGAACTCTAAAAGAGTTCCTTTAAATTTATTAATTGTAATCATCAAGCTTACAAATTTATTACTAGTTAATTACTAACTGTAAGCTCTGGTTTTGCTTGTATCTAGATTTAACTCATTAAATATAAAAA
>NZ_LBBT01000283.1 GCF_001006285.1 Paraclostridium benzoelyticum | reverse complement strand
ATTTAAAAATCATTTAATTAATGATAAAATATATATTAAACTACTATTAAATATATATTTAATATAAAAAGGAGTAATAAAAGTGGCTAAAAATCAAACAATTTTAACACATATGAGCTTTAAGGGTGGTAGTTCCAAAACATGTTTAAATCTAAATTTTATACATCAATTTTGTACAAACTATCCCAATAAAAAAGTATTGTTTATAGATGCTGATCCTCAATCAAATGCATCAGTATTTTTATTAGGAGAAGAAGTAATTCAATCCAATATATATACTTTGAAAGATGGGTTAGAAAGCAATATTGAAATAGATAAGTTAATTATGAAATCTCCTCTAAGTAAATTTCAAAACTTAGATATTATAGCAAGTAATATAGATATGGTTACTCTTGAATTAGTTCTTAATACAAAAGCCGGTAAGGAATATACTTTATTGAATTACTTAACTGACGATAAGAATATAGATGTTTTTTCAGAATATGATTTAGTATTATTTGATTTAAATCCTGCTATATCTGTTTTAAATACAAATGTATTTATATGTTGTACAGATATTGTGCCTATAATAAACTACGGATGTTATAGCACACTAACAGGTTATGATTTGTTATTAAAAACCTATGGAGATATAAAGAAAGCGCTTAGAATAGATAAAGACGATATAAGAAAACCAGTTATCACTAAATTTGAAAAACAAGAAAACAACAAAATAAAAATGTGGTTAGAGTGTGCTACAGAAAAAGGAATTTTAGGAAATACATTTAAACAAACTATGAGAAAGTCTGTTCACTATGAAAACTCAATATTATATAACGAGTCAATTAGTGAGTATGTAAAAGTTAAAGAAAGAAAAATAAAAACTGATATAGGAAATGAAATTTCCGACTTAATAAATGAATACATAGAGGAAGGTTTAATAGTTATTTAATGAAAACTTTTTAACTATTAAAAATACATTTAATTAATATTAAATATTTATTAAATATTAGGAGAGAAAGCTATGACTATTGAAAATCCAATGTTAAATAAAAAAAGTAGTTTATTAAACATAAAACAAAAAGTAGATGAAAAATCAACGGGTCAAGAATTTATTGAAAATAAAAATACTGATATTAATGTATTTGACTTAATAAATAAACCTAAATTAAAAGAAGAAAAAGTTATGATTGGAATTAAATTAAAAAAGGAAATCGCTGATAAAGTTAAATCTTTTTCTTATGAAAATAATATGACTGTTTCTCAAGTCTTAGAAGATATAGTCTGTAAGATGTTTGACTCAGTTGAACTTAATTTAGACGCCTTAACTGCATATGAAGAGAAGTATAAAAAGAAATCAAAAAAAACTAAAAAATAGATTAATAAATACATAAGAGGGAGGACAATTGTCCTCTCTTTTTATGCATTTATTAATCTAAATTAGATACTTTACTAATCTTGTAGAAAGTTTTTATTCCATTGTTTTTTATCTTGCTATTTCTTGGAGCTTGAAAAAACAATAGTATAAAAGATAATACATCTACTGATGCTCCTGCAGCATTCACAATTGCCAAAATTAAAATTATCATAGGATTTCCCCCTAATAAGGTCATTATAATTGGCATTACAAATGACAATATTATAAATGGCATTATAGTTACTATCAAGTATCTATTTCTACTAATTATTTCTTCGGTATAAACAAAACCACCCCATAGTTTTACTGAAATAAATGTTGATTTAGATTTTGCAAAGTTTGGAATGCATACTAAATGAATAACTTCATGTAAAAATATATACACATATATATATACTATATATATAAGCTTAATTGTAAAAACAAATTTTCCATCATAAAAAATAGAGTTTACAATTGTCAGTAAGTCTTTATTTATAAGCTTAATAAAGAATATACACAAATAAATATTTATAATTGATATAGGTAATGATATTAGAGTTGCTGTAACTAAGTTTCGAGGTTCTTTTAACATTTTCCAACCAGTACTAATCATATCCTTATTTAAATTAATATCTGTATCTGGTATTTTACTTATATACTTCATAAAAATTTCCTTTCATTTACATGTATGTATATTCTATATAGCCTTATTTTACATCATTTATCATTTTATTGAACTCTTTTTCTGTAAATGATCCAACATGCTTTTCACCATTTAAATAAAATGTAGGTATAAAATCTATTCCAAGATCATCTCTTTCAGTTAGAATATGTTTTTGCATCTCAACTCTATCTTTTTTAATAGCACCTAGTTTAAAAAACTCTTCAACATCTTTCACGTTTTTCATTTTACTCCATGTTTTATAATTATCCATTATATAATCTACAGTTTCTATTTTATCTAGATTATCAATTCTATTAAATATAACATCATCATATTTAAACTTATCAAAATCAACATGCTTCACTACATAATATATTTCACCACTTTTGATTTTTTCTCTTAATATATCTCCAATATTTTCATGCAACTCATAACAGTCTTTACATTGGAAACTCATGTATTCTACCATCTTTATTTTGGCATTAGGATCTCCATATCCTATCCCATACTTTGTTTCCATACTCTCCTTACCTTTAGAGTATATTGAATATACAGATATACAGATTGCAATAAAAGCAATAAATAAAACTAATTTAATCACTCTTTTTTTATCCATTTGCCCTTTTTCCTTTTTTATATAAATTTTTATAACCCTTCGTTTTTGAAACTATGAATACTAATCCAATAAGTACTACATATAAAACTATGTACATAAAAACTAAGTTTGAACTTATATTTAATTTGAAACTATTTTGTGCTACATCTAGTAAAACTCCACCATTAAATAAATTTACACTTTTATTATTCAGCAATGAATATAGTAAATAAAAAACTATACCAAATGGTATAAATGTAAAATATATAACAGATACAATTCCTAATGTTTTTTTCATTTTATAGCCCCCTTCATTAGTTTCTTCATTAGAATTTTTCTAAGTATTCCTTTTCCATCTTGTGTAAAAGGTAATAAATTTATTGCATTAACTGCAAACCCTATTCCTAGAACAAATATCATTATACTTTGTATCTTTATTGAAATTGCTATTATAATGATTCCTATAATACTTGGTATTAACGGTCCTAGCAATATAGACAATAAACTAGATTCGGTATTTACCTTAACTATACTAACTGTAAATCTTCTAGCTAATATATATCCACGAAATTCTTGATTTTGAATTTTGCTAACAACTATATGAATCCATTCATGTATTACAAATCCAACTATTATTGAAAATATAAAAACGATATAACAATCAATAGCATAATCTATCTTATCATTAAACTCTATTGCTAAATTATTTTTAAAGAAGTAAATAGTTATAAAAGTAATCACCCACATTATAAATAACTTTTTTGTAACTACATAAAGTAAAAGTAATAAAGCTGCTACCTTGGAATTAGAAACAGAGTATCTTTTCTTATATACATATTGAAATATACTTAAGTTTAATAATATAACAGCTATTTTATTTCCTATTACCTTACTTTCAACTAAGTTTTTCTCTTGTAAATTTCTTAATATATTGGTTACATCTCTTTCCAATACAGCCTTTTTTACATTATACTTTTTGAGTAGCTCTGAAACTATATCATCTATATTGTTTTTTCCATTCATCAACTTTAAAATTTCATAAGCAACTCCATTTAGCGTAATACTTTTATTTAAATCTTTATCGAAAATTAAATTTTCATTTAAAAACACACTCTTAGGAATAATAAAAACTGTTTTTATTTTTAATAATGCTTTTATCTTTTCAATTAAAAATGTAAATAGATTCATCTAATCTCTCCTTTATAGATTGAAA
>NZ_LBBT01000282.1 GCF_001006285.1 Paraclostridium benzoelyticum | reverse complement strand
TTGAGAAGGCTGTTGAAAACAACTTAACTAACATAAAGTTTGTATGGGGAGAGGGATAAAGTTATGGTAGAAATTGTAATAGATAATAAGGTAGATTTATTAATACATAATAATGAAAAAATAAAAGAGGTAAAAGGTTCTTGGCAAATGGGAATGATACAACAAAGTTGTATATTATCATCTACAATAAAAAATGAGCATATAATACCAAATAAAGTTGAAGAAGGTATAGAAGTGATTAAAAATAATACAGGAATATTTTCAAATTTTAGAGGACATAGTTTGTTTTATTTATCAAATTTATTATCTAATAAAGAAAACAAAGAAGAGTCATTTAATTCAATATTAAATACTTATAACAAGTTAAAAGAAAATAAATTTTTCAACGATACATATTTACCATTTACAGCTATTATAATAGATGAAAATAAAAATAAGGTAGATATAGATACAGCTATTTATAGAACTAAATATGTATATGACTTTATGAAAAATAACCATCCATTTTTAACATCTAGTGATGATTATTGTAGGGCAGCGCTTATAGCTATAAACTCAAAAAATTTAGATAGTGATTTAGAATATATGGAAAACTGTTATAAAGTTCTTAACTCAAAAGGATTCTACAAATCTAATAATCTTCAATCACTTTCACATATAATGGCTTTTGATAAAAATAAAAACGAAGAAAGCTTAAATAAAGTATTAAGAATAAAAAGACTTTTAGAAACTAATAATTGTAAAATAGATGGATATGGATATCCACTAATAGGAGCCATATCATTATTAGAATGTGACGAAGAAATTTTAGTTAAACAGATAAAAGAGGTATCTGATAAGTTAAAAGATATAAAAGGCTTTGGAAATTGGGCACTAGGTAAGAACAATAGGAATATAATAAGTGCTGCTATTGTCGCTTCTGCATATGCTGATTGTTTCAAAGAAGAAGGTAATTTAGACATAATAACAAATAATATATTTTTAGAAATAATAATAGCTATTGAAATTGCTATTATGGTAGCTATGATAGCTGCGGTGAGTGCATCTTCATCTGCAAACTAAAATTAATTTATGGGAAATATGAAGTTAATCAAATCTAGAGTTGGTTCAACATTATATAGATTAGAAAGTTATATAAGAAAAGATATAGATATACTTGAAGAATTAGAAGAGGATCTACTTATGTATAATTGCGTTAATTCTGAAAAATCAAATCAGATAAATTTAAATAGATATAAAGATATAGCAACACAAAATGTAATTAGCTGGTAAAATATAAAAGGTGATAATTTTCTAGTAAAATAAGTATCACCTTTTATTTATTTTAATTAAAGCCATATTTTGATATATAAGTTTCTAAGTATCTATTAACTACGAATGCTTGAGAAGCCTTATACCCAGACTTATAGAGTTCTTCCATAGTTTCCCTTGGAAGATTAAAGTCTGTTGCAGAAACATTTAATGTAGGAATATTTATAATTCTCAAGGAATCTTTTTCTTTAAAATAGACATCTTCATTTGTATAGAGTGAAGTTTTTACAATGTCTAGTAAGTAATGAATTGGGTTTTTAGACTCATGAATTTCTTGATTTGTATCTTCAGACAAGTTAAGTCCAATTGTTGGATATTTAGAATTACAGTTTGTATCGAATATCCATATAGGAAAGTTACTAAGTAGGCCTCCATCTACTACAAAGCATGATTTATTAGCATACTTTAATTCAACTGGATAAAAATAAAGGGGTATGCTTACGCTCATTCTAACGGCTTTAGATATTTCAAACTCCATAGGATCTAAACCGTAGTCAATTAAATCATCTGGTAAAACTAGTAACTTTTTTCTAGTTACATCTGAAGCTATCATTTTAAGTCTACTTTCTCCATTAGCGGAAACATCTTTAAATTTGGTTTTTCCTTTTTGTTTAAATTTTTCATGTAAAAAATCCTCTAAGTATTTTCCTGAATAAATTCCTTTATGAAATGTAACACTCAATAAATCTCCTGCAAAGGGAATAAATTGAAAAATATTTTTATCTTTAAACTTAGGATAATCTATATCATATAAAATTTCTTCGATTTCAGATGATGTATATCCAACAGACAATAATGAAGCAACTAAAGCTCCAGCTGAAGTACCAGCTAATCTATCCCACTCATAACCGCTATCTTCTAGACATGCTATAGAACCAACTAATGCTATACCTTTCATTCCTCCACCTTTACATACTAAATTTGCTTTCATATATAAACACACCACCGCAATTAAAATTTAATACTTTATATAATATGAAAAGTATTAAAAAAAGTTAAAAGTACATAAAATAGTTATTATGTTGTTGCAGGATTGTATTTAATGTGATATTATTATATTAGATAAATTAAATATCGCGGGATGGAGCAGTTGGCAGCTCGTTGGGCTCATAACCCAAAGGTCGCAGGTTCGAGTCCTGCTCCCGCAACCAATTATAAGTAATTTCAAACTCTTATATCACTAGGTATAAGGGTTTTTTTAATATACAAAAAAGAATGCGGAGGACAAGATGGTAAGAAAACAGAATATGGAGCAAGGTTTAAAATACAATAAGATACAAAAATTGAATAAAAATTTTATGTATCAAGATTTAAAGAGAAGTAATTGTTACAATAGTGATTTTTCAGGGTCTAATTTTAACTTTACAAGTTTAAGAGGAGCTCATTTCAAATCTTGTAATTTTTATGGATGCACATTTAAAAATGCAGAGTTAATTGGAAGTAACCTAAAAAAGAGTAAGTTAAAAAAAGCTAAATTTGAAAACACTGTGTTTGATTCAGTAAATTTAGAAGGTGTAGACTTTTCAGGAGCTCAATTTAAAAACACTATATTTTTATCTACAGATTTAAGCAAAGCTGTAAATATTAAATTTAACTCATCAGATGTTAAGATATTTGATGAAATGCCTAAATTAGATGTAAGTGAGAAACTTGAAGACTCAATAAAATTAGCTATGCAAAATGAGTTCGTAAAAAAATCTAGAACATTAGATACAAAAGATGGTGAAATAAATAGTATAAGCATAATGATTCTTTTAGAAAACTTTAAAGAAAAACAATTAATTGATGGGTTATTACTAATATCAGAAAAAATGGACAAGGAATTTTGGACATTAAGCTATATAATAAAAACTTTGCAAACATATAAAAATCAAGGTCTTTTATAATAAATAAAATTGTATTAAATTACACTAAGGAGAATACATGATAAAAAGAGAATTTGAAATAAATGATATTGCTTGTATAGCAAAAAATAGAAGACTTAAAGCTCATGTTGATGGAAGTGAAACAAACACTAAAACTATATCTTTAAAGTCGGGGGATAAAGTTAAGATACTGGACTATTATGAGGTTGAAAAATATGGATATTCATATGAAGCAGAATTTAAGAAAGATGGAACTGTGTATATTATAAGAAAGCATTTAAGCCAATCTGACTTAAAACCTAAAAGTCAATTATAAAAAACATAAGTTTTTAGTAAGCAGTTAAATGAAAAAGAGATTGCCTTATACAGGGAACCTCTTTTTTTGATTTTATTAAAAATTTAACATTTACTATAAGTTTTTAATATATATAGCCGTATATCTATAATAGAGGAGGGCGGTAAATTATGATAAAGCACAAGAATATAAAAAACATAGTCACATGTTTTACTATCGTTATAGGCATTGGTTTTAATACGCTTACAAGCTTTGCACAAAGTCCAAACAGTGAAGAAATAGATAACGGTATAGCAAATTTAAGTTATAATAAAAATGAAGTATTAGCTAGCAATGGGGACAGTATTGAAAATGTAACTCCAAGAGAAGGATTTAAGACCAATAATAAATTTATTGTAGTTGAAAGAAATAAAAAAACATTAACAACATCTCCAGTAGATATATCTATTATAGATTCTGTAATAGATCGTACATATCCAGGAGCTCTGCAACTTGCAGATGACTCTTTTGTAGAAAATAGACCTAATATTTTAATGTGTAAGAGAAAGCCTATTGATATAAGTATTGATTTACCTGGAATGAAAAAAGAAAATACTACCAATGTTCAAAATCCAACATATTCAAATGTATCAGGGGCCGTTGATGAATTAGTATCTAATTGGAGCGATAAAAACTCTCAGACACATACATTACCTGCTAGAACACAATATACAGAATCTATGGTATATAGCAAATCTCAAATTTCTAATGCACTTAATATTAACGCAAAGTTGCTTGATAATTCACTTGGAATAGATTTCAATGCAATATCAAATGGAGAAAAGAAGGTTATGATAGCAGCATATAAACAAATATTTTACACTGTAAGTGCACAGCTTCCAAACAATCCTTCTGAATTATTTGACGATAATGTAACTTTTAAAGAATTAGTTAGAAAAGGTGTAAGTAATGAAACCCCACCACTTATGGTGTCTAATGTAGCTTATGGTAGAACTATATATGTAAAACTAGAAACTACATCTAAAAGTAAAGATGTTCAATCTGCTTTTAAAGCATTGATAAAAAATAATAATGTGAGTAACAGTTCTCAGTATCAAGATATATATGATAATAGTTCATTTACAGCTGTTGTTTTAGGTGGAGATGCACAAGAACATAATAAAATAATAAGTAAAGATTTTGATGAAATAAGAAACGTTATAAAAAATAATGCTACTTTTAGCTTGAAAAATCCTGCATATCCAATTTCATATACAAGTACTTTCTTAAAAGATAACTCAATTGCTGCAGTACACAATAAAACAGATTATATAGAGACTACAAGCACTGAGTACTCTAAAGGAAAAATTAATTTAGATCACAGTGGAGCATATGTTGCTCAATTTGATGTATCTTGGGATGAAGTATCTTACGATGAAAATGGGAATGAAGTTTTAACTCATAAAATATGGAATGGAAGCAACAATGATAGAACTGCTCATTTTTCAACAGTAATACCATTAGAAGCTAATTCTAAAAATATAAATATTTTAGCTAGAGAATGTACTGGACTAGCTTGGGAATGGTGGAGAACTGTTATAGACGAACATAATGTTCCTTTATCTAAGAATATAAATGTCTCTATTTGGGGAACTACGCTTAGCCCAAGAACTAGTATTGAATTTAATTAAAATATGAACAAAAGCCATTATAGTTGATAAAACTAAATGGCTTTTTATAGTTTACAGTTTTATAAGGATTTATATAAAATTATATAGTTGTAAAAGTGGAAAAAATAACGAGAATAATTTGGAAATTTCAATTTCATTAAATACAAATTAATATAATTACATGTTTAACCCTAAAGGAAATCAAAGATATAATTAAAAATAATAC
>NZ_LBBT01000281.1 GCF_001006285.1 Paraclostridium benzoelyticum | reverse complement strand
TTTTTATATGTTTTTTTTAAATTATATTTAGTAAATACATTTTTTCTATACTGACTTATAGTATACTTCAAAGTTTCATCTAAATCTTTATAAGTTTTAAAACTATTTGTAAACCCATCTGAAAATAATATTATAGAGTCAATATATGCTTTATTAACTTTTTCTATCTTTAAATCTATATACCTGTAAGCATCATCTAAATACATTGAATTTAAAACCCCTTTTACCTTACTTGCTTTTGTATATTCCACTAAATTAAACTCGTTATCATATTCAATTATATCTCCATCTCCTATTTGCAAGTAGAGTTTAACGTTATCTGTTAGTAAAACTCCTATAAGAGTTGTTCCATAAAGTACATAATCTATATCATATACATTTGGAATTTTAGTTTTGTAGTGACTTATAACATAATCTCTCCATTTTTTTTGAATATTTTTTTCTATTCTTTTATCTTTTTTTAATTCTTTAATTAATATTTCTAAAGCATCATCATCTAAATTTTTTATATAATTGTACAATTCCGTTAATATATCAACACATGCATTACACGCAAATTCTGAACCTTTATAACTATATTTACATCTTTTTATTCCATGTCCATCAGCGATTGCGCAAATCACTCCATTTTCAAGTCTTTTGTGAATTAAGTAATCCTGCGAACCTTTATTTTTCATTTTGTTTTTATACCCAACCGTACTACTTGAAAATATATCGTATTTCATCCAACCCCCCCTTAACTTACTATTTATTATATTAGTGAACATAAAAAAAAGTACAGTTCACCCTGTACTTTTTTAAGATATTTTTCTTTTTCTAATTGCTTCTCTACTTCTAGTAGATCTTTTAGCCGGTTTAACCACTTGCTTTCGTCTTTGTACTCTAGCTCCAAATATTCTTTTACTATCGCATAAAACCCAGCATGGTGTTAGTGTTAAAACCATAGCCATAGTTAACATAATATAATATCTAAATCCTATGAATATCCCATTAAAAGCATTTACCAAAATCAGAATACTAATAATGCTTACAGATATTACAGATGATAATACAAAAATTCTCGAAATGTCTGAAAATGTTCTAGTAATTCTTGCCACTTTTTTATTTTTTCGGCTACTTTTCATGTTTATGCCCCCTAATTACAACAAATAATACATAGTTCTAATATAATAAATATAACAAATTTGTATTAAAATAGCAATTCTTATTAGTAACATTAACCGGTCATAATTAATAAATTAAATATTAAGAATAACTTTACAAAGGAGTGATTTATTTGCCATGTCTTCCTAACTTAGGTACTAAAGCACCTAATTTTAGTGCAAATACAACTCAAGGACCTATAAAGCTGTCTGATTATAAAGGTAAATGGGTTGTATTATTTTCTCATCCCGGTGATTTTACACCAGTATGTACAACAGAATTTTTGTGTTTTGCAAAATATTATTGTAACTTTAAAAAAAGAAATACTGAGCTTATAGGTCTTAGTGTTGATAGTAACAGCTCTCATTTAGCTTGGTTATACAATATATTTTTGCATACAGGCGTTGAAATTCCATTTCCTGTAATCGATGATAGAAAAATGGAAATATCTAGATTATATGGA
Organism: Paraclostridium benzoelyticum; assembly: GCF_001006285.1. Classification (GTDB taxonomy): domain Bacteria; phylum Bacillota; class Clostridia; order Peptostreptococcales; family Peptostreptococcaceae; genus Paraclostridium; species Paraclostridium benzoelyticum. The sequence continues at coordinate 6,415 of NZ_LBBT01000281.1, read as the reverse complement.
ATGATTTCAGAACAAATGAGCGATACATCTACTGTAAGATCAGTTTTTATCATTGATCCAAATCAAATTTTAAGAACAATACTATATTATCCTTTAACTACAGGAAGAAATATTCCTGAGATAGTTAGAATAATAGATGCTCTTCAAACATCAGATGAACAAAATGTTTTAACACCTGCTGACTGGCTTCCTGGAATGCCAGTAATTTTACCACCTCCTCAAACTTATGAAGAATTAAAAGAAAGAATTAAGAGTTGCGATAAAAACAAGAGCTGTATGGATTGGTATCTATGCTTTATAGATGATAAAGATCCTAATAAGAAAAAATTAGATTATAATAATTCAAAGTCTAAAAATAAATGTAGACCTCAAATAAATGCTCCATCTAGTGCTATTCCAATTAATCCAGATTGTCCTGGAATAAACAGATTAGTAGGAACATACGTTTTAGGGGATCCTACTAATGCAGATGCATTTTTACTTGATTTTGTAATATATGCATTTGTAGAAATAAAACCTGATGGTACTTTATTTGTCCCAACGCCTCGCTATTTACGTCAACTACTTGCACTTAGAAAAGATAATCCAGATCTTCAAGTGATTGCAGCCATTGGTGGATGGGGTCAAGATGGATTTTCAGATGCTGCATCTAATCCAGTTTCTAGATATAATTTTGCTAGACAAGTAAACTCTCTTATAAAACAATATGAATTAGATGGTATTGATATAGATTGGGAATATCCTGGAACTAGTGGTGCAGGTATTAAATCTAGACCTGAAGATAGAGAAAACTTTACACTTTTATTAACAGCTATTAGAGATGTAATAGGCTTTAATAAATGGTTAAGTGTTGCAGGTACTGGATCAAGAGAATATATAACTAAAAGTGCAGAAATAAATAAAATAGCACCTTTAATTGACTATTTCAACTTAATGAGCTACGATTTTACCGCTGGTGAAACAGGTCAAAAAGGACAAAAACATCAAGCAAACTTATATGAATCTCCTCTTTCTATACCAGGGTATAGTGTAGATATTATGGTTAATAATTTAATCGAAGCTGGAATGCCATCAGAAAAAATATTACTTGGAGTTCCTTTCTATGGTCGACTAGGAGCTACAGTAACTAAATCTTTTGATCAACTTAGAAAAGATTTTATAAATAAAAATGGATATATATACAAATTTGATAAAGAAGCACAAGCTTCATACTTAATAAAAGACGATGAGTTTGCTATGTCTTATGATGATATGCTATCTATTTATATAAAAACGCAATATGTAATAGATAATTGTCTTGGGGGTATTTTCTCTTGGATGGCTCCTTATGATAAAGCAAATATACTAGCTAAAGCAATGAGTGATGGAATTAACAACCCTAGTGAATTAAGACGTGAAATAGAAGAAACATATGGTCCCAACTTTTTAGTTTAAAAACTAATTTTAAAAAACAGTATATCTTATTTAAGATATACTGTTTTTTATTTTCATAAAATTTAAATTTATATTTACAATTCTGTTTAATATGTTATAATTAAATACATAAATTTAAACAGAATATAACTAATGGTAGAGGTTGCATTATTAAATAGTACTATTATTGAGGGAAAGCACCTATGATTTAATAGGAAAGGTAATGATGCCGAAATATATAAGTTAAGCTTAAAGCTTATATGTTGGGGTTATGTATAAGATATATAACACTGTCACTTTATGTGGAGGGCTATCTTTAGATTAAAGTTATTATATTTTTCAAATTATAATTTCAGGTCTAGGAATATCTCTTAATATTCTTAGACCTTTTTTAGTATCATTCTCCATTCCCGTTATATTCTCAATACACCATTTGGAGGTTACATTATGTTAAAAAGAGAAAAAAGGCAGGCATCGCTTGGCGATTCACTTCTATGTTTAGGTTTTTTGATATTTACACTATCTATATCTTTAACTAAACTAGGACTTTCAGCTCATATTCCCTTAGTTTTAGGTGGAGTTTTCTGTGGATTTGTTGCAATATTTAAATTAGGATTTACATGGAAAGAACTTGAAGAAGGTATATTATCAACTATAAATTCTACTATGCAAGCTATTATAATTTTATTAATAGTTGGTATGTTAATTGGTACATGGATAATTTCAGGAGTTGTTCCAAGTATGATATATTGGGGATTGAATATACTTTCTCCAGGAATATTTTTAGTTGCTACAACTATTATATGTTCAATAGTTTCTATATCTACAGGTTCTTCTTGGACTACAGCTGGTACTATCGGTATAGCTCTTTTAGGTATAGGGAGTGCTTTAGGAATTCCTAAAGAAATAATAGCTGGTGCTATTATCTCAGGAGCTTACTTTGGTGATAAAATGTCCCCACTTTCAGATACAACAAACTTAGCTCCTGCGATGGCTGGAACTAATTTATTTACACATATAAAACATATGCTTTATTCAACTGTACCAGCATATGTTATTGCTCTTATAATATATGCTGTAATTGGATTTAAGTACGCAGGCCAAGTTATAGATAATAGCCAAATCTTACAAATACAACAAGCTTTGGCTTCAAATTACAATACATTATCTCCGTTATTACTATTAATACCTTTAATGGTTATAGTTATGGTTATATTTAAAGTACCTGCTATTCCAGGTCTTATTATAGGTACATTACTTGGAGGTTTTGTAGCTATATTTTTCCAAGGAGCTTCAATTAAAGATGTTTTAGAAGTTGCTCAAATCGGATATACATCAAATAGTGGAATGGCCTTTGTAGACGAACTATTAACTCGAGGTGGGCTTAATAGTATGTTAGGTACAGTATCTCTTATGTTATGTGCGTTAACTACAGGTGGAATACTTGAAAAAACTGGAATGTTGGAAGCTTTAGCTTCTGCTATATTAAAATTTGCTAAAGGAACTTTTGGTTTAGTAGCTGCAACTATTTTTACATGTATAGGAACTAATTTAGCAGTTGCTGATCAATATTTAGCCATAGTAATGCCTGGAAGTATGTACAGAGAAGCATTTAAAAAGCAAGGTCTTTGCCCTGAAAATCTTTCTCGTTCTCTAGAAGACAGTGCAACTATAACATCTCCTCTTATTCCTTGGAATACATGTGGAGCATATATGAGTGCTACCCTTGGAGTTGGATCATTTGTATTTTTACCATTTGCATTTTTTAATCTTCTATGTCCCCTAATGTCATTGACGTTAGCTGCTACAGGTTTTGGAATTACAAAATTATCAGATGAAAATTCAGATGAACTTGAAAGTTCTATAGCATAATAAAAGGATGGCTATCAGCCATCCTTTTATTTTTTATATCCAATAATTGCAGCTCCTAGTGCACCTATTATTTGAGTATCATTAGCTATAAATATTTTCTTTTCTAAATTTTCTTCTAACATATTTACTAAAACATTACTTTTAGCAACCCCTCCAGTAAATGCAATATCATCTAATATGTCAATTCTAGATAACATAGATTTTGATCTATTTGCTATAGATTGTAATATTCCCGATGCTATTGATTCTTTAGATATATTCTTTGCTAATAAACTAATAATTTCTGATTCAGCAAAAACAGTACACATGCTTGATATATCTTGTGGTATTGCATCTTTAGCTAACTTATCAATGCTTTCTACATCACTTCCTAATAAGTTAGATGTAACTTGTAAAAAGCGTCCTGTACCTGCTGCACATTTATCATTCATTATGAAATTAGATACATTTCCATCATTATCTAAGTTTATAACTTTACTATCTTGTCCACCGATATCTAGTATTGTTCTTATATTGTTATTTAAAAAATGTATTCCTTTTGCATGACACGTTATCTCTGTAACTTTTTTGTCCACAAAGTCCATACTAACTCTTCCGTATCCTGTTCCTATAACTTTCTTTATTTTATCTTTGTCTATATCATTAGCAAGTTTTTCATAAACTTCTAATGATGCATTCTTAGGACTCCATCCTGTTGGTATAACAATTTTATTTAATATTTTTTCTCCATCAAATAATACACCTTTTGTTGCTACAGACCCAGAGTCTATACCTATACTGTACATAAAATCCACCTACTTAGTCTATCATTTCTATAAAAGCTTCAAATCTAGTTCTTAATTGTTCTGTATCAGATTTAGAATAATCTGTTTCTATAGCCATATAAGGCTTATTTTTAACGTTGTTTACAAATTGTTTAATTCTATAACTTTCTACATTGAATGTATGACATGCCTGAAGAACTACATCTATAACTCCATCTATCTTATATTCATCCATAAGTCTATCTATTAACTCTATTCTTGCATCATTATTTACCATACATGAACAAGCTATATTTATGTATTTTTTAGCAATTGCATCTATTGGATCTGGATTACTTTCATCAACTAACTCGTCATTAGATCTAATTCCTCCACAAAGCTCATATGCAACAACTACCGCACCGCTTTCTTCTATAGTTTTAACTATTTTCTCACTAACTCCACCTATAGGACATCCTGTTATAAGTATTCTTGGTTTATCTTCACTTACAGGTCTTTCACCTTTTTCATACTTTTCTTTTATAGATGCAGTTAAATCTCTTATACTTTGTTTTAATTCATCTCTATCAAATTTAAATCCTGAGTTATATAAAACTTGGTGCATATCAAATCCATTCATTGGTGGTGGTACTAATTTGCCTAGTTCATAAAACTCTTTTAATAATCTTCTCTCTTCATTTTTATCTTTTATAGCATCTCTTATATCATCATCAGTTATTTTAACTTCAAATTTATTTTCTATTTCTTCCTTTAAAACTACTATCTCATTTTTCCAAAGGTCAAAGGAATGCTTTCCAAGCTTGCTATTTGGTAATTGCATTAAATGTAAGTCTTTTGTTTTTGCTAGTTCTTCATACATTTTCTTTTTACCATCACATGTAGTCTCTGCTATTAATAAGTCTGAAAAATAAAAATAAGGACAAGTATCTGTTATTGCATGTCCAAAACTTGATTTTATAAGTGGACAAAGATTTCTTGGCAATATTTTTTCAGCTTCTGCTATAGGTTCTTCACTTACCCCACAAACTCCAACTGTTACAGCCTTTGCAGCCATTGGTATCTCAACTGGAGTAAATGCACAAAATACCCCAACTAATTTTTTCCCGCTCTCTTTTAACTCTTTAGCTTTTATAAATCCATTTCTTCTAGCTTCGCTAAACTCTTCAAACTTTTCTGGTAACGATATCATATCATTTCTCCCCCAACAATTTTAATGATTTATATCAAATTTTATCATATTTAGTATTTTTATGTAAAATAGTAAAAAACTATACTTCTCATATGAAATATAGTTTTTTACTATAACAATTATTGTCTTATAATTATAAATACCATATATGCTATATATGTTCCAGTCAAAATTATACCCTCAAATCGATTAACTTGTTTTTTACTTATTGCAAATATATAAGTAATCGCAGTAACAATTAACATAATAATCATATCTACAAATACGATAGGTTGTACATGTATAGTATGTATTATTGATGATGATCCTAAGACAAACAGTATATTAAATATATTTGATCCTATTATATTGCCAATGGCAATATCGCTTTCACCTTTTCTTGCAGCTACAACACTAGTTACAAGTTCAGGTAATGATGTCCCTATAGAAACTATAGTAAGTCCAACTAAGTTTTCACTCATCCCTAAATCTATAGCTATATTTGTAGCACTATCTACAACTAAATTCCCACCTATTATAATTCCTATAATACCACCTATGCTTAACAGTATACTTTTTGCTATAGGGTCTCTAGAGCTGCCTTGATCAACATCCATTTCCTCCTTTGAAGATAATGCCATTTCCAATAAATAATACATAAATATAGAAAACAATGCAAACAACATAAGACCATCAGATCTTGTAAGTGCATTTTCATTGTATCCTTGGAATTTTATATCATGTGATAGTATAAGTAAAACTAATGACGCTAACAATGCAAATGGAAATTCTTTTATTATAGTTGTTTTTTGAACCTTTACAGGAGCTATAATAGCTGATATACCTAACACACATAGTATATTGAATATATTTGATCCTACTACATTTGCTATAGCTATATCATTTTGACCTTTCATAGCTGCAGAAATACTTACTGCTGCTTCTGGAGCGCTTGTTCCAAAGGCGACTATAGTTAATCCTATTATTATAGTGGGTATATTTAATGCCTTTGCAATTGATGATGCTCCAACAACAAAGAAATCAGCAGATTTTATAAGTAATATAAATCCAATCAAAAGTATTACATACTTCATAAAATTGTACTCCTTTTTTCTTTTAGATTTATATTAACCATATCTGCTAATATTTATTACATTAGCAATTATTAGATAATTAATTGTATTAATACAATTAATTA
>NZ_LBBT01000280.1 GCF_001006285.1 Paraclostridium benzoelyticum | reverse complement strand
ATAAATACATACATTAAACTAATGGAATTATTAATAAAATAAAAAAATATATGGAGTTAAGTTTTAAGAAGGGATTGATTAAAATGTATAATGTGCTATGCATAAATTTAGATAATTATACTTTAATCATGATAAGTTAATGCATAGCACAATTTATAAAATCAATATTTTAAGTTAATGTGTAAATTATTTATTAAACTTTTCAATTATTTCCTTTAAACATGATTTACAAATAGGTAACTCTTTATAATATTCTATGTTTTCTTCACTAGAGCAAAAAGAACATGTAGTTATAGCTTTTTCAATTTTTATATAATCTTTAAATAGTTTTATACTAACAGGGCTGTTCTTTTTTAAATTTAATTTATCTCTCATTTCTTTAGGTAAAACTACTCTACCTAGATCATCAATATTACGATTAACACCTACCGCTAAATCCTTAGAATTTTTTTTCATTGCATTCCTCCTTAAGTGAATTGTTTAAGTTTATTTTATTGGATATTGATGGAAAAGTAACTGTAAAAATTTGTCAAAATAGCTCGAAATGTTGAATTCAAGCCAAAAAAATTTTTATTTACATTAAATCATACTAATATGGAATACATATAAATAAATTGTGAATTTTATTGGAATTTAAATAGTATGTAATTTTTCTAATTGAGTAAATTTATAATAA
>NZ_LBBT01000279.1 GCF_001006285.1 Paraclostridium benzoelyticum | reverse complement strand
ATTATATTTATAAATATATTTAAGACGTTAAATCTCTCTGACCATTAGTGTTTTATATTTTGAAAATTCAAATTTATTCAAAATTCTAACTATTTTTTTGTTATGATCAAAAGCATCTGCTATTATAAAATCTCTTTCTTTTGAAACAGCCCAATCTTCAGCAGCTTTATATAAGTTGCTTGAACATATTCCCTTATTATTTCTACTCTCTGGTTTTACATAGAGATTAACTATATAAGCATAATTATTATGTTCAAATTTAAAGTTATTAACATCTATTCTAACTTCTATAAACCCTTGAACTTTTTCATTATACTCAGCTACAAATAGTCCACATTTTTCATTTATTATAGAATTCTTAATACAATTTTCATTAAAATTAAATTCTAAACTCCCTTTATAAAAATCATCTTTTCCTAATTGGTCTATACCTAAGTTTCTAAGCATTTCTAGTATATCATCTAAATCAGATAAATTTGCTTCTCTAACTTTGATTTCCATATTTCCTCCTTTTGTTCTAAATGTATATAATAGCAAGTTAATAGTTAGAATCTTTAGATTTACTTGTTGAACTATTATTTATAAGACTTAATAAATTATCATTTCTAAAAACTTGATTTGTTTCAAAATTTTCAGTATTTAAAGCCTCATGAACAACTTTTTCTATCCCATACTTATCAATTAATTTTATAAGTACATAAACACCTATATAATATACATTTTCATTTCTATAATCTATATCATAAAAATTAACATCGATATTATTATCAAAGTTTTGATATTTAAAAGAATGATACTGGTTAGAAAAATATACAGCTAATCCTTCATTTAACCATATAGGTAAATTCCCTTTTGATTTTAAATTTAATACTACATGAACAAATTCATGTAGTATTAAATTTTCAACAGTTTCATTATTTGATTTTTTCCATTTATCGTGATCTAAAATTAAAATTATATTATCGAAACTTGTCCCGATTACCCACTTAGGAACCTTCTTTTCAACCAAATCTTCTAACTCTTTTAAATCATCCATCACATCTAGTATAATTTTTTTGTCAAAATCAAACATTTTTCTTATTTTATTTATTCTATTATAAAAATCTAAATAATCTCTAATACCTTTTAATACTCTTAAATCTCTAGCATAAAAGTTAATTCTATCCACAGCTACAACATCCTTTTTCGCATTCTATTTTACTATCTTGTTCATATGTAGCTATTATTGTTTGTTCAAGACTAAATTTCCATTTTTCACATTTTGGATTATTATCTATTAATCCATTATATGGACATCCTCCCATACATATTGGTAATAACTCGCATTCTATACATCTTTCATTTTCAAAAGGAGACCACATAATATATTCTGTATTCAGAGCATGCATCTTTTCATCTATATCTGTATTTATTGTAGTAATATTTCCTACTGTTCTTTTTACATTTCCTACATCATTCCAACATTTGTACATATATCCCTCAGGATCAATTACATAAGCCCCTATACTATCTGCGCAACAGTAGTTTGCTTTTATACTTGGATAATATGGATATTCTCCAGATGATTTATAACCTCTTTCAAAAAGTATCTTTTGGTATTTTATATCTTCTTGCGAATATTCTTCTGTATTTAAGCAATTACTAGCTATACCGCTACAAGCATCTGTATATGCACTAACGTGACCCAAACTAATACGCGCATCTTTTAAATCGTTTTCCTCTAAAATATCTAATAATTCTTCAATATGAGCTACATTAGTTTTATCAATATTTATTCTTATCCCTACATTTGTAATCCCACCATCAATAAGTTTTTTTATATTCTCTACTATTTTATCAAAAGTCTCTTCATTTGAATTTTTTAATATTCTTCTTTGATTATGAATACTTGGAGGGCCATCTATTGTAATTTGAGCTCCACCTATTCTTGAATCTTTGAAAATTTGAATAATTTCATCATTTATTAAATATCCATTAGTTACAATATATGATGAATAGTGAACCCCTTCTCTTTCAGTTATTTCTATAGCTTTTTTAGCAAAATCAGCTATTATATCTTTAGCTAATAGAGGTTCTCCTCCATACCAAGTAATATGGATGTTTTTTTTACGTTTAGCATTTTGTTCTATCAATTCTATTAAAGAATCTTGAACTTCTTTGCTAATCATTCCAGGCTTAGGAGTTTCATAGCAATAAGGACAAGCAAAGTTACATGCTAATGTAGGAGCAATAACTAATCCTAACCCATTATTTGAAAATTTCCCTCTATAATTTCTATACTTTATTAACTTTAACTCATCAGTTTCATTTTGGATTATAAAGTTACCCACTGACATATTATCAACTAATTCTTTCATTTTTCCACTTATATTATCTGTATCTATATTTTCTATATTTTCTAATACATTTAAAAACTCTTCATCTACCTCTGCTAATGCACAAGTTAAACTATTAAAAGCTATAGTTTTTTCATTTTCCAATTTTATTATTTTGTTATATTTAGATTTTTTCATAATCGACCCTCTCATGCCACAAATAATATTTTATTTCATACTTTTACTTATCTATTTTATACTTAAATTTAATTCTAAATTAAAGTCATAAAACATTAATTGATTTTTTAAGCAAGTTAGCTAGATATTAACACTATCACATTTATTATCACAGACATTAGTGCAATTACCAGTACAATTGCTAATACATTTACTACCACAAACTGAATCGCAGGTAAAATTCGGGCATATACTCCCAATATCAAAACAAAGGCCATTTCTATAATTTTGTTGATTTAATACAATATATCTCATTTAATCCCCCCCTTTCCTTAAATTTATACGGTTTTGTCATAAATCATAAAAATAAAATATTACATAATTTATTTTTTAAATTAAGGTTACTCACTTATGGTAAATAGCCATCACACACTTTTACTTGACACATTGAAGTGCAAACTTCTCCGCTATTACTATCACAAAAATAGAAGCATCCTATAGAATAACACAGTCCTTTTTCAAATTTATTTGCTGGTTTTTTTATAAACTTCATATGTTTGCTCCTCCTCTTTTTACTTAATACTCAAAGCAAACTCCATAATTTTGACAATCCTTAACTACACAACCACTATTGCTATTACACATTCCAACACATGCAAAACAATATCCTTTTTCAAATTTGTTCGCTGGTTTTCTTATAAACTTCATATGTTTGCTCCTCCTTTTTTAGTTGATAACACACCCTGAGTTATTATTACAACCTGTAAACCAAGTGCATAATAAACTACAATTGTCAGTACATGCAAAACAATATCCTTTTTCAAATTTATTTACTGGTTTTCTTATAAACTTCATATGTTTACTTCTCCTTTTTTAGTTGTAATTTATTTAACAACTAGGAATAAATTGAAGCTCTAGGCCTAATATATGTTTTTGCTAAGTTAACAACGAATGCTATCCCTATATTAGTTTATGCCCTCAATATTTAAAGAAAAATACTAATCACTCTAGGTTAAATATTTTTGTTTATTTGATGACTCGAATTTTGATTTATTAAATAAGTATATTTATACCAATCTAATAAAATGGATTTCTCTAAACCAAGTCTTAATACTCAAATACAGTATGATCGAATAACTAGGGAAAAAGACATTCATGTCGTATAAAATATCTATCTCCTTTTCATATACAACTAAATCAAGGCCTTATTTCTTAATATTTTTCCTCTTTTTTATGTTAAAATTTTTATAACTCATTGCGATTAACTCTTTATGGCTTACTTTTTTAGAAAATCTATTTTACCACAAGCTAATCTCAATGAGTTTTTTATATCTATAAAGTATTGTATTTAATTATAAAATCTAGTTATGCATTAGTTAGACACCCACTATTATTTTGACACGTATCGAAACCTACACAATTTGTTGAACAGTCTCCATAGCAGTTTCCTTCACACTTAGAAACGCAACCAAGGTCAAAACAATATCCTTTTTCAAATTTGTTTGCTGGTGTTTTTATAAATTTCATCACTATTTCCCTCCTCTCCTAGTTATGCATTAGTTAGACATCCACTATTATTTTGACATGTATCAAAACCGGAACAATTTGTTGAGCAGTCTCCATAGCAGTTTGTGCTACAGTCAGAAACACAGCCAAGATCAAAACAATATCCTTTTTCAAATTTGTTTGCTGGTATTTTTATAAATTTCATTACTATTTCTCCTCTCCTAGTTATCCATTAGTTAGACACCCACTATTATTTTGACACGTATCGAAACCATTACATTTTGTTGAACAGTCTCCATAACAGTTTGTGCTACAGTCAGAAACACAACCAAGATCAAAACAATATCCTTTTTCAAATTTGTTTGCTGGTATTTTTATAAACTTCATTAACATTCCCCTCCTTTTTCATTTGATTAATTTATTAAAATTCATATTCACTTAAAATATCTTTATATTCAGTTCAGATTTAAGGAAATATGAAATTTTAATCTGTGTATCTATTAAAACTTAAATCAATCTAATTCCTTGTATAAGGTTACTTTATTTTAAAATCTTATTAAATTCAATATTTAAGTATAGGTTGTTGTTATATAGTATAAATTGCAGAAAAATTATAAAATTTGTA
>NZ_LBBT01000278.1 GCF_001006285.1 Paraclostridium benzoelyticum | reverse complement strand
TAATTTAATCTATTTGTAAAAATTAAAAATAAAGAGCTAAAATATAGCTCTTTAAAGACAAAATATTGATACCATTATAAAATTTAGTTTGAAATCAATTAGATTTTGTATTTTGTTTTTTAGCGGATTTTTTTTGTTTGAACATAATACAGAAACCATGACCAAAATAGAAAATCACACTTAATATTATAAATATGGCAAATACAAATAAAGCATAGTCAATCCAGAGCCAATTTGAATAGCTTATGCCCATAAAGTCTAGTAAAAACATCATACTAACACCTCGTTTTTATTTATTGTTTTAGTGTTGATAATTTTATTTAAGTATAGAAAAAAGAGACTTATTTCGTGATAACAAGTCTCTTTCAAAATTAGAGATAATTATTAAATACACTATTAAATGTATATTTAATTACTTTTAAATATATGCTGATTATTTTATAAATGTGAATTTTTAAATAGATAAAAACAATAATACTACAGATGGAAGAAAAGTAATTACTGTAATAATTAAAGTAGCATTTGTAGGTATAAATTCACTATTATATTTTGTAAAATAGACTAAATGAAAAATTATAAAAGTTAATATCATTAATATAAAATTAAAAAATAAGCTAATGAAAAACACCTTAAAACTTTTATCTATTATAGTATAAGATTTAAAAGTATTAAGGGTATAGATTATATAAATTATTACTCCAAAAATAAAATAAAAGTTACTTTGCTTTTTTAAATCTTTGTTTTTAAAAAAGTTGAATTTTAAAATAGACTTATTGTCATTGTACTCGATTCTCATAGGGGTCACCTCATTGTTATATTAAAGAAATAGTGATTCTAAATATAATTATCGTCATGTTAAAATAATTATAAAGGGATATGATAAGCGGAATATATAAATATAGGCTTATAAATAAAATAAGGAGGACGTTTGTCCTCCTTATTTTATCAACTAATATATGTATGTAGTCATCATTTGATTATATTAGGTTTGAGTTAGTATTACATTTAAAAGCTAGATATCAATAAAGTTAATTATATTTATCTATAAACTCTAAAAATGCTTTACTTATAATGTCATGTTTATTTAAATGAGAATATTTGTTTTTACATAAATCAGAAAAATCATTCCATATATCTTTATCTAATCTGATTGTAGTTTTTATAACTTCAGATTTATTGAAATTTATTTGAAGGCCAGTTTTTACCTCGATTACATCTATAGGACAATTGTCCTCCTTAGATTCGAAGTTATTTATAATACTAATTATCTTATCGTAATTTTTAACGATATTTAATAGTTTTTCTTGAATTTCATAGTTATTAAATAGTTGATTTGAATTTACTGTAAATGGGTCATAATTGCTTGAAATAAGTGAGTTTGAGTTATGTTTAGGATATATATTATGCGCGGTTAAAATAAATTTACCATCAAATTTTTGATATCCATATTTTTTCATGAATCTATCTAAAGTATCAACTCTTGTATAACTCATTTTTTCAGCAATTTCTTTTCTTGATAGCCCTTTTTCCTGGAGACTAATTATATAATCTATTTTTTTATCATAGCTCCAATCTTTCTTATTTTCCAAGTTACCACCCCCAACAATATGGAGGACACTAGTCCTCCATATTATTATACTATTTAAAAATTGCGTATTTAGTTGAAATTTAGCTTTTAATTAAAAAATATCTAAAATGCATAAGTTAAGGTCTAGTATGCAACAAAGCATTGAACAAAGTTTTTTTAAGACGTATACTTTTTATATAGTTTGTAAATAAGTACATACATAAAAGTATGAACTAAGTATCTCAATTCAAATTCAAACTCATAGTGTCGATAAAAGAATATAAAAGTTAATTAAAATCTAAATATAAAAGGGTATATTTAGATTTTTATAGTTGTGTTTTAGGGTTATAAACATAAAGTTAATTAACTTAACAAAAGAAGTATTCAAATTGAATACTTCTTTTTGTGTTAAGTTAATTAACTGTAATAGATAAAAAATAACTAAACTGAGACAATTATCTTTAAAAACTAGAAAAAGGTACCGATATAAGATATTATGTAATGACAAAAAATATGTTAGGGGGATTTTTAAATGGTTGTAATTGGAATATGCGATGATGAAAAGCATTATAGGTCAATTATTAGAAAATATTTAGAAAAAATATTACAATCAAATGTACAGAGCTACGAAATACATGAATTTACATCTGGAGAAGAGCTACTAGAGAATTACCCTAATAATTTAGATATCTTGATTTTAGATATACAGATGGATAGCATCGATGGGATGAATACAGCAAGAAGGATTAGAACATTTGATAGTAACGTAGAAATTATATTTATGACTTCTTATTCTGAATTTATGCAAGAAGGATATGAAGTAAGAGCTTATAGATACTTATTAAAACCTATAGATTTCGATAAATTAAATAAACATATAATACCCTGTGTAAAGGAATTAAAAAGACGAAATAGCAATTATTTAACAATTAAGACAAAGAACTATATAGATAGAATAAAAATAGATTCTATACTGTATATTGAAACTCAAAGGCCTAATTTATTAATTTATACAAATAAAAAAGTTCATAGTGTAAGAATGAGCATGAGGAAAATCGAGGGAATATTAGAAGAATACAGTTTTTATAGATGTCACAATAGTTTCTTAGTTAATTTAAAAGAAATTGAGTCTATGGATGGTGAATATATATTTATAAATGATATGAAAATACCTGTAAGTAGGTACAGAACGAAAGAATTAAAACTAGCGATAGCCAATACTCTAGGGGATATAGTATGTTAAATAAAGTAGGTATAGACACTAGAGATATATTTAAAATCTCAATAGTATTTATGAATTTTATAATATTTTTTTGTACACTAGATGTAGTAAGTATTAGAAAGATTAGTAATACAAAGCTTTTCCAGTATATAGGTATTTTAATTTGTATTTTAGTAGTGATAAGTGTATCAAATATATTTAGAAGTTTTAGGATTTTATTATATATAATAATTGGAATTATATACTATAACCTAGTATATGACGAATTTTTAGTGAAATGTGTAATAGTAACTATATTGTTTTGGATAAGTGCAATGGTTGTAGAGACTGCATCAGTTGGTGCTATAGCTGCAATTAATAACATACCAGATATAAATTACCTAATAAATCAAAAAAAGTATGTAATTCAAGCAATTATACTATCTAAAGTATTACTGTTAATAGAGTTTGTACTATTAAGGTACTTTAAATTGGCATTAGAGTTTAAGCCGAAAGACATGGCTCTTATAGGTCTTTCTATAAGTTACAATATATTAAGCTTATTGTTAGTTTTTGGATATAATTTTTTAAATAGGATATTAATCAAATTAAATATTGTATTTTTAATATTAATAACAATGCTTTTAATGCTATCAACTATTTCCTTACTAGTAGTTATAGCTAGGATTAGAAGATCTGATAGACTTAAACTTGAAACAGAGCTTATAAATGAAAGGACTCAAATGAATTATAAAAATTATGAAAATATATATGAGGTACATAGCAGTTTAAGTCATGTATATCATGATTTAAAGAATCATATGATGTGTATAAAAAATTACAATAGTAAAGAAGATATTATTAAATACATAGATAACTTAAGTTTCGAAATAAGAATGTTCGATAGTATCTCTCATACAGGGAATGAGACTTTAGATATAATTTTAAGCCAAAAGATACATGAGTGTAATAAATATAATATTAAGTTTGAATCGAATATAAATTTCTCGAAATTAGGATTTATAAGTAATATAGATGTATGTTCTATATTTGGAAATGCTTTAGATAACTCAATAGAGGCATGTAAATTAATAGATTGTGGGATTGATAAGAAAATAGAGGTAAAAGTAACCTATATTAAGCAGTTTTGCATAATAAAAATTATAAACACTAAACAAAATAAAATTAACCTTACCAAAAAGGGAATACAAACAAGTAAATATAATAAATATGAACATGGTATAGGATTAGCAAGTATAAAAAGAACTGTAGATAAGTATGATGGAGAAGTTGCTGTGAATTTCTCTGAGACTGAATTTATTTTGAAGATAATGATACCTATAAGGTCATAATAAAAAAGCACACAAAATATAGACTCTATATTTTGTGTGCTTTTTTATTATGTTAAATTAGAAGGTGCTTATGTTTATATTACCCATTAAAAAAACAGTTTAACTCTTAATTTATTAATTTTTCAAATACAACATATATAGTATTTTATAAGTAGATTATTTATTAATAGTTAAAAATTAAGAGAAATATAAAAAATATAATTAAATTAAACGGTGTATATGTTGAAAATACTATAATATAAACCTTATTAAGGTTTAAAAGGTCAAAAAAATTGGAATTATTTTGACTATCCTAAACTTAAAATAAACAAGAACTTGGATGAAGAGTGAAAATATAAGAAGTGTTTATTATTTATGGAATAAAAATTCTGAATTTTAAAAATTTCTTGTAAATATTTTTTAATCTGATAGAATGTATTAAAAAGGAGTGCGCCATTATGAAAAAAATATTATTCGTAACAGATTTATATTATAAAGCTAACGGAAGAAATTACTATGAAGAAGACCTTTTTATAACATCTAAATTAGTAGATAAATTTAACCTAGTTATTTGTAATCCAAAAGATATGAATAAGTTTAATGATAATTTTGACTTAACTATATTTAGAAATGCAGGTCCGGTTGCAAATTTTCCAAAAGAGTATAATGATTTTAGAGAAAAAATAAAAAGAAATAATTTAAAGACATATAACTCATTTGATGGAAAAGGCGATATGAATGGAAAGGACTATCTGATAGAATTAACTAATTTAGGATATCCTGTAATCAGTACTGTAGATTCAATTAATAATATCAATAAACTGCCTAAAGTAGATAATTATGTTATAAAGCCAAAAGATGGGGCAGATTCAATAGGAATGGAATTTGTAACAAAAGAAGAATTATATGAAAAAGTTCCAAAGGATGATTTTAATACATTAATTCAGCCAGCGATAAACTTTGAATATGAAGTGTCTTTTTACTATATAGATAAAGAGTTTCAATATGCTCTTTATGCACCAGACAAAAGCAAGAGATGGGAATTAAAAGAATATGAGGCAACTACAGCTGACTTAGAGTTTGCGATGAAGTTTGTTGAATGGAATAATATAGATCATGGTATCCAAAGGATTGATGCATGCAGAGATGAAGAAGGAAATCTTTTACTTGTTGAACTAGAAGATTTAAACCCATATCTATCTGTATCAGAATTATCAAATCAACTTCAAAATAAATTTATTGAATCACTTAAAAAATCAATTGAAAATGTTTTAAACTGTAACTAAAAAAATGGATATATAAAAAGGAGCATCATTAATGATGCTCCTTTTTATATATCTATTTTTGTTTTTTAGACTTATTATAATAATAAATTTAATATATCAAAAATGTAAGAAATCTTTAAGGTTGATGCAAGGCTATTTTAAGGATGTAAATGTATAATAGAGTTAACAAATAAAACAAAGGAAGAATTATAAATGACAATAATATGAGTTTTAATGATAGTCCCATTTAATTAGCAGTAGCTAACTTACAATAGACGTTTAAAATATTTAAGAAATGTTTAAGATTAAGATAAAGATAAGTTAAGAGTATAGATGTAATATAGGAATATAATCTAAAAAATAAAGGAGGAAAAATAAGATGGCAATAGTAATAGGGAGTTTAATGATAGTTCCATTTATATTAGCAGTAGGAGCAGGGCTAGTAAGCAATGAACTAGAAATAGCAAATCAATAAAACTTAAAATGAACTTAAGTGTATATAATAAATATAAAAAATGAAGGAGAGATTATACATGATAGTAATAGGAAGTGTAGTTATGGCACCATTTATATTAGCAGTAGGGGCAGGGCTAGTAAGCAATGAATTAGAAATAGTAAATCAATAATATAAATTGAAAATTTAAGACATAATAAAAATGGAGGAATTAATATGACATTGTTATTAATAATAGGAATTGTAATATACATTGTTAAAAACAAAAGGAATAATGAAGATGCTTTTTTAGAAAATGATCCAATAATAGATGTTAATTATAGAGAAGTTGACTAGAACAAGTCTTACTATATAATTCAATATTAAAAAATAATATATAAGCAAATTAACCTTCATACGCCACCGTTTATATAGGTTAGTGTGTAGAAGGCTAATTAGGAAAAATCTTAATAATTTAATACAATTAGGGTAAAATATAATTCTACTTGTATTAAGTATAAAAAATTAAAACAAAATATAATTACGTTTTATATAACTTAATCAATA
>NZ_LBBT01000277.1 GCF_001006285.1 Paraclostridium benzoelyticum | reverse complement strand
TATACTTCTTAATTGTTTTAAAGTTTTATACTAAGTTTAAAATCAATTTATCATATGTGAAAAATAATAGTTTTAAAATTCATGTTAAAAATTTGAATTTGTAAATCTAATAACTTTAAATTAATTTAACATACATTTAATAAATTAATTGTTACCATTATTATTAGAACAGAATAAATTAATTTCTAGGGATATTAAACTTGGAGGTAAAATGAATATATTATTTTTCAAAAAACTACTTTTACTTTTATTGTATTTCTACCATGTAGATAATTCTACTGTTATCATGGACATTTTAGTATCCTCAACTATAATTTTCAATTTATTTTTAATTAAAAAATTCAAAAGTTTAGAAAAAAACAAAAGAATGCCTAGATTTATCTAGGCATTCTTTTGTTTTTAAATTGTATAACAATATATTTCCATAACTAGGTAAAATATATTGTTATACAATAGAATTTAGCAAGTTAAATATGTAATTGAATTCTATTCTAAATGCTTTGTAACCTAGATAAACATTAAAACCATATAACTATGATTTATAAAATAATAATTTATTAACTTTACTATATAATAATTGATATTATCGCCGTATTATAACTTTATCGGTCTCTATATAATGAAAAATAGTATATAAATATAAGACTAATTTTTATATCAAAATGCATAATTATTAAGTTTGTCATGTTATCGTTAAATAATATAACCTGTTTAATAGTATTATTTCTACTCTACATGCATATTTAAAATTAAAAAGGGAGAATTTATGGTATTTTTATTAATGACAATCATAGGTATATTTTTTATACTAACAGGTCTATTAACTTTATTTTTTACTTTATTTAAAAAAGGAAAAGTACTAAGAAAAAAATCAATTTTTATAGTTCTAAGTTTAATTACTTTATCTGAGCTGTTTATAACAGTTACAGCTTTGCCGACTAATTTTATTGTAAAAAAAATTGTTCTTGAAATTTTAATGATTTTATTATTTTGTAATTTATTTCTATATTTAATTAGATATAAAAAAGGATTTAACTCTAGGAGATTAATTCTAGGATTTTTATCTACAATATCAACCATCGCATTATTTACTTTTTAATGCTCAAATACTAATATTTCGATTTACGATTGGCTGATTTAATTATTTATAATTTTACAACACTAAAGATATTAAAAAGGTGATCTGAGCTTTAGGTCACCTTTTTTATTATCTCCATTTTAATCTTAATTACAAATTTTACATTCTCATTTTAATAATCAAATCAAAATAATTCATATATATTAACATCTTCTCATCTATGTTACAAAAAAGACACTTAAGGAAAGAAAACATTAAGATTTAATTCCTTTTTTCTATGATAGAATTTCCTCAAGGAGGTAACAATAAAAAAATAAATACTAATTTTTATGAAAAATAAGAAAATACTAATTTATAATTTAATTAAAATTAAATAGTGTTAAATTATAAATATAAATATGAGGAGAGAAATCGTGAAAGATTTTTTAAAATATTCATTAATAGTAATTGTTATATTCATTGTTATTATAGCCTTTAATTTTCAAAAAATAATGGTTAAATTTACTTCATTTATCCTTGAAGATAGTATTAATAAACAAGTTAAAATGCAATATGATGAAAAAAAAGTTACTAAATCAAAAAATGATATTAATATAAATCAATTTAAAGCTGAATTAGATCAAATGAGTGATTTAAAATTCAAGAACATTAGTGATTTGATATCAAATGCAAATATAAAAGATATTCAATCTCTATATGATTCTAAAAAACTTACTTGTGAGGAATTAGTTATTTATTATTTAAAAAAAATTGAAAAATATGATATAAATAAACTAAATTCAATAATAGAATTAAATCCAGATGTAATTAAAATTGCAAGAGAAAAAGATAAAGGAACAAGATCTGGAAAGTTATATGGTATTCCAATAACGTTAAAAGCAAATATAGGTACTTCAGATAAAATGCATACTACTGCAGGTTCTTGCGCTTTAAAAGATTCTATTTTAGATGAAGATTCTTTTATTGTTAAAAAGTTAAGATCTGAAGGAGCAATTATACTGGGTAAGACTAATCTTAGTGAATTTGCTAACTACATGACTACAAAATCATCTAATGGATACTCTGCTTTAGGAGGTCAAACTCAAAATCCGTATGGCAAGTTTGATGTTGGAGGTTCTAGCTCTGGATCAGCATCATCTGTTGCTAGTGGATTTTCTGTTGCATCAATAGGAACTGAAACAGCTGGATCTATAATATATCCGTCTAGCCAAAATTCTGTTGTAGGAATAAAGCCATCTATAGGGTTGGTTAGTAGAGATAGAATAGTCCCTATAGCTGAATCACAAGATACAGCTGGTGTAATCTCTAAAAATGTTGATGATGCGGCTTTAATACTTAGTTCTATATATGGATATGATACAAATGATAAAGATACAATAGCCTCTAAAAACTTAGATGAAGATTATATTAGGTATTTAAATGAAAAATCAATAAAAGGCATGAAAATAGCTATACTGAAACCGCTCGCTGTTAGAAATAGTGACTTAGTTTTTTTTGATAGTATACAAAAAGATCTAAAAAATATGGGAGCTAAAACTCATATAGTTTCTTTCTCTGATGAAATTAGCAATGTAAAAATGAGTGAATCATTAGAGGCTGGGTTTAAATTTGATATGGACAAGTATCTAAAAATTGCTAAGATTAATGGTGTAAGCAGTTTAAAAGATATAGTTAATATTAATAAAGATAATTTAGAAAACAGAGCTCCTTATGGACAAGATTTATTAGAAAAATCTCTAGCAAATAAAATGTCTCTTGATGAATATAAAAACTTAGTTGAGTCTAATAAAAAAATAGCTAGTAAAGAAATAGATAACATATTGAAAAATGCAGATATAATAGTATCTTTAAGTAATCAAGCAGCAATGGCATATGCACCTGCAGGCTATCCAGCTCTTACTGTTCCTGCTGGATATAAAAGTAATGAAGAACCAATAGGTATTACTTTTGTAGGATCTAAATTTGAAGAAGGTAAATTATTAAAAATAGCTAATGTATATGAGAACAATACTAAATATAGAAAAGATCCTAATTTAAAGTACTAGTTATATATTAAATAGTAAATCCATCAGACTTCATATTAATGTTTTCTGATGGATTTTTATATACTATAATTATAGTATATAAAAATTGACATCAATAAATTTTTACACTTAAATAATTTTAATATAAAACTATTTAAGCATAAAATATTTTTTAGAGGGCACTCATGGATTATAATGACGCTAAATTTAAAAAAGCAATAGAAGTATTGCAATCATTTTATTCAGTGATAAAAGAAACTAGTGATTTTACAAAAAAAATGCTCATGAACTGGGTATGATTATACAACAATTATCTATTTTGAATTCGTTAGCTACAAATTCAGACTTAACACTAAAAAACCTTACTGAGGTAATGTCAATGTCTCTTTCAAAAAATTCTGTAAGCTTAATAGTAGATAAATTAGTTGAACAAAATATAGTTGAAAGAAAATCATCAACAATAGATAGAATAAAGATTATACTAAATCTTACAGAAAAAGGTGATTACCTTTACCAACAATCATAAAATAATGCATATGCTTATAAAGCAATGTTACTTGCTCTTGATTGTCTAGATTCTAAAGATATCGATTCATTGCTTGAAATACATGATCATATAATTAAAAATATAAAATCACTAAAATAGTTAAATACTAAAATTAATTTAATATGTACTTCCTGTTATCTTTAGTATTTAAAAGTTTAAATATAATTAAGTATTAATATATTGTCCATATATATGAATTTTCTGCTACAAAAGCATATATACGGGTATAACTTATTACTATACATATTAAAGTAGTTTATTAAATAAAAATAACTTTGTAGGTGATAATTATGCTAACAAATTTGATTTTTATCTTATTGTCTATATTGGCACTAAGTTTAAATCATACAGATTATAAAGATGCAAATAAGTATGTTTTTTATGGAACTTTTTTAATTATCAATGTAATTTTATTATTTGGTATAAAAAATTTACTTTCATATATACTACTTTTTTTACTTTCTATTTTATGTATATTTGCATTTATAAAAATCTCATTTAAAAATAACAAATTATTTCAACAAAAAACAAGAAACCATAAAAAAGATTAAATGTATATTTAATCTTTTTTTATTGCATGATTAAATTGTATATATACAAAAT
>NZ_LBBT01000276.1 GCF_001006285.1 Paraclostridium benzoelyticum | reverse complement strand
TGATAATACAATAGATGCCAATTTTAAATATCTTTGAGACAGTATCTAATATAAAACTCATAAGCTTTTGACCTATTATTCCTCCTCCTACAGATCCAGTTGCAACTACTATAGTATTTTTAGGATTTATCTTATCTTTTTTCTTTAACTGGTAGAATACAGTTACTATAGACATTATAAATATTGTTGAAGATGATAGTAAATTTATTGTTGGAAGTGCATAATTCCCTAGTGAGTCTAAGACAGGTTTAATTATTATACCGCCTCCAAGACCTGCTGAAGAACCTAATATAGTTGAAAAAAGTGCCACTAAAAAATATATAATTTGCATTTTGCCTACTCCTATACAATATTTTAACTTTGTGATTCTAGTTAACTGTTTTATACCCTATATTTTAAATCACTAAAATTTTAATTACTTTCCAGAGTCTTTAAGTTCTAATAAATCCGTCGGAAATGCTTCAAATATTTTCTGTCTTAATAAATATTCATTATTAAATCTTAATGACCATGATTTAATAATTGATAAAGGTACTAAAAAAGGTACTTTTTCTTCCTGATACATTTGTAATGAATCTAATAAAAAAGATTTTTCTTCTTTTGATAATGAATCTGAAAAATATCCTAACAAATGTAATAGCATATTAACGTTTCTTCCTTTGTTTGTTCTATTACTTAAAGCGCTTCTCAATATAGTTTTATATTCTAATAAGCTATCTTCTATATTTTTTTTATTAGCTTTTGCTACAATTCTACCCAATTCTTTTTGTTTCGAAGGACTATAAGCCATTAATAAATACTTATAATCACTTTGAAAATCTATTAAGCTTTTAACTGACTTTGCCTCTATTACACTTTCAAAATCTAAATCCACAAAAACCCTAGTTAAAAAATGCTCTCTTATATTAAAATTACTCAGCCTTCCTTCATCTTCTATAGCAATATCCTTAAATTTTTCAATTAAATCCCCTGCAAACAATCCACTCACTTTTTTAGGTAAAGGTGCTACTTTTCCAAAATCATTATAAATTTTACAATCTTTTATAGCACATGACGGAGATTTACTTTTTAAAATAACTCCATTTATCTTCTTATCTTCTATAGAATTTAAAAAACTATTAGAAAAATCATTCATATTTAAAGTAAAATCTTCTCCTGTTTTTGAATTTAATAATAATATTTTATCTTCTTTTTCAACTAATCTTAAAGCTTCTCTAGGACACTTAAGTCCTATTTCCATTTCTGGACATATATCAATAAAATCAACATGTTCTTTTAGTTTTTTTATAAATTTATCTTTTACCATACTTCCATCGTATCTACAATGTTCATGCTCTATACATCTACTTATTAATACTAATGGTTTTTTCTTTTCCATTTTTTATTACCCCCAAATCAAATTGTATAGTAATTATTTAAGCTCTACATTTTGAATTCGTAACACCTATATAATTTAAATGATCAAAAACAAATCTAGAAATTTCATTTCTATGCCTTGTTTTAAAATTATAAAACTTTAAATTATATAAGTAATTCCCACTTCCATAATTACTTCTTTTCTTTATAATTTCACTTTGTATATTATATAACTTTCCATCTATGTCTATTTTTAATTCTATCTTTTTATTTATTGGCATATCTTCATAAGTTTCCATCAGCATTCCACTACAACTTAAATTTAATGTATTAGCATCATACTCAATATTTTTTAATTCCTCAGTTTTAAACTTACAGTCTATTATTATTGGCAATCTATGATTTTTTCGTCTTTCTTTCTTTTCAATTGGAGAAATTATTAATCCTTTATAAAAAGATATATCTTCTCTTATTATTTTTTCAGTAATTAATATTTTAGTTTTAAACAGTTCTATTTGATTTATTAAATCTACTTGTATAGTACTTTTATTTTCAAATCTAACAATTTCATATTGATCAGTAGGACATCTAAATATAATTTCTTTATCTTTAATACTCTCCACATAACTTGTGTAAATTCGCCCTTTATATAAAGTCCTTATGCTTAAATCCATACACTTTAATCTTTCTTCATATCTAACAATAGATTTTTCTAAATATTTTTCTGATTTTTTACTAAATAAATTAAACATAACTTATCCCCCTATTTCATTTGTAAACCACCCAAGTTCAGTATAATAATTTATATTTACATTGTAAATAACTTAAATAAAAAGCTAGAAGTTTATAATCTTCTAGCTTTTTATTTAATATCTTTTTCTTTTATATTTAGTAATAAATATTGTTGAAATCACCAACATAATTAAACCTATAATTGGAACTAGATAGTAAATCCATGTATTTTGTTTATTATCTTTTATATTTGGTGGCATCATCTGCTTATTATCATTTTGTTCACCATTTTTTATCATTTCTTGAGACTTTTCTTGATTGTTATCACCTGGTTGTTCTTTTTTATTTATATCTTGGTTTTTACCCATATTTTGTTGCCCTAATGCAGATAAGTTTAAAGTAGTTACTATATTCCCATATTCTATAGCTGATTGTTCTCCATTCAATTGAGCCTGAACACTTTTAGTTCTATCTTTTCCAAAAGTTAAAAGTTCAGTCACTCCAGTTTTATATTCTTTATAATTATAGAATGCTGTAGCATCTTTCTTTACATAATTACTAATTAGTTTATCTATCTGAGTAACTCTATTATTAAATGCACCACTACTAAAGTAACTATCTACTATTTGGTTTAAATAATTATGGTAAAGTTCTTTATAATTATCATTTTCTAAAAGTTTACCTATAAGAGGAGCATCTTCTAAATTTCCTGTAACAGGCAAATCAATAGGAAAGTTTATTGCTTTTTCTCCATCTTTAACAGAAAAACCTCCAAATGACATATTTAAATCCCATGGCAATATTTCAGATACTCCATCTTTTTCATATAGATAGTAATTGTGATACATGCCTCCTGAGTAACTATCTAAATTAACTAAAAAAGTATTTACTGCAAAATATTTTAAAACTTCATCAACATTTAAATAATTTTCTATATCGTTTCCAGTACTAAGACTTTCCATCATATCAATAACGCTTTCGAAATCTTTATCTGTTGTACTCTTAAAAACTGCACTATCTCTTAAAATTGAGTAACTATCTACATCATCATCTATATATTTTAAATCTGCACCTTCGCTATCTTTATTTCCCATTCTAGGTGCTCCACCATTATCTTCCTCTCCACGTGAAACATTTTGATTTTGGACCATGTTAATAGCATCTCCGTTCAGCTCTGGAGCCTCTTCACCATCTTTAGGAATATTCCCATCCATTTTTGGAGGGTTATCACCCATTTTTGGCATGTTTCCATCCATCTCTGGTCTTTGCATTTCTCCATTTTTACCCTTATTCCCCCCCATATTCATTGTTTCTGGCTTATATAAATTACCACTTAATTCTCCATAATTTTTTTCAATAAATCTTTCATCAATAACTTCTACCCCTAAATATAATCCCCAGTCAGATCCATTTATCTTTATATCTGTATAAGAATATTCTGGGGTTGCTATTCCTAGTAAATTATATATATCATAAGAGATAGCTTCTTTCATATAGGTAGCATCAGATATATTATTGTTTAAAGCCAATTTTCTAATTCCATGATATGTTTGACCATCAACATATTGTCCAAAATCAATTTTTATACTATATCTATCCGTAGTGCTGTCGTTTGCTACAGAAGTTAAACTTGAGTTACCCTTTGGCCTTATTCCAACATTATTAAATGCTTCTCCATTTATAGTTACATCCGCACTTTTATATTCCTCTTTTGTAGCATTTTCTAAAAGCCATTCCCAATCACTTTCTTTAATTTTTATATCTATACTAGTTATACTATTTTTATCTAAAACATCTTCTGTTTTAGATACAGTCTCTATATCAGTTTCGTTTTTGGGTATGTATATAGACACTATAATAAATACTACAGCTAGTATAATACTTATTACAGATATATATTTACTTTGTTTGTCATTTATCATCTTGCTTCACCACCTTATTTGCAATAAGTTAGTATGCTATTGCTTTTAAGCCATATAATCTCCATTGTAACTTACTAAAACTACATTTGAAACTCCACTTATACAAGATATTTCATTTACAAAGTTTGTTGTAATATTTTTTAACTTAACTTCAACAGTCATTTCTATTCCATTTGTTGGTGAAACAGTTTTAGACTTAACACAATACTTACTTACACTATTTCCTACTTTTTCTAATATTTTATTCTCACTACTGTCACTATCACAATTTACAACTAATATATATGGATTATCAGTTGTTTCTTTATTTGCAAATAGAACCATTATAATCCCTATAAAAATAGCTCCTAATACAGCTAAAGGTATTAATCCAGCACCTAATACTATTCCTTCACTAATTGACCAAAATAAAAATGCTATGTCCATAGGTTCCTTCACTGCACTCCTAAAACGAACTATAGATAACGCCCCAACCATACCTAATGAAAGTACGACATTAGATGTAACCCCTAATATAATTAATGTTGTAATTAATGTAAGAGCCATTAAAGACATACTAAATGTCGATGAATACATAACTCCCTTAAATGTTTTTTTATAAACTTGCATTATAAATAAACCCAACACAAATGCAAGTGACATCGCTATTAACATATCTAAAAATGATATTGATGTCATTTTTTCAATGAAACTTGATTTAAAAACGTCGCTAAAATTTACTGCTTGATTAGACATTATTTTTCCCTCCTAATTTTTATCCATATATTCTAGATGCTGCATATTTTGAAATAGCAGTCGCTCTACGGTTATTAGTTTGTATGATATCTTGTATTATCTCTGGTAGATATTCATCAAACTTCACTTCTAAAACTATTACATCCTTATCTATAGACCCTATAGTGGGTAAATTGTTATCAAATAAATTAGTACTTTGAATTCCTGTTCTAATTTTTTTATCAAATGTTATCCTTACATTTCCCATCTTATACACATAAGCTTCTCTTGTGTAATCAACTATACTTTTAGGTCTCAACATTTCTGACTTAATTTTTGAGTAAAATTCAATAAATAAAGGCTTATTGCTTTTAATTAAAAAATCTATATCTCCTTTAATCAGATTCTCACATTCTTCCTTAGTTATTAATTCGCTATCTTTAGAACATAATCCATTGACTTTTGACTTTTTCTCTAACTTAATAAAAGAGTGATCATCATTGTAGTATCTTAGCCTAAATTTTTCTCTTACACTTATTCCATTAATTTTTTCCATAAGAACTTTATCTCTAAAATTATCAAAATAAAGACTTCTAATTTTATATTCTTTTTGTTCATTAGCATTTTTATCTAAACTCATTATTTGAGTTAATCTATTTTTAATAGCTAAGTAATCTGACGTGTTTATATAATGCTTAACTTCATGTCTAAATTTTTTTTCTTTCATAATTTCACCCCCTATCTGTTCGAAATCAATATTATATAAACAAACTTAAAATTTCCTAAAACTTTATTATTCTGAAAAATTTATTCATATATTATAGAAATATATTTTTAATGTCATTTCTTAACTAATAATCATAGGTTATATTAAATATATAAAATAATATTAAAGGTGGTTAAAATGAAAGGAATAAATATAAATATAGAAGTTTTAACTAATGAAAATATCTACGATTTACACCCAGAAATAGCTGCTACAGTTACTAAATCAGTTAACCCAAGTACAGTAAATTATGAAGAAACTTTTATCTACACAATAAATGCATCCTTTAGCGGATTAGGAGATTTTGGTCCTATACTTGATGCTTATATAATTGATCTTATACCTGAGGACATTGAAATTGTAACGCTTCCTCCTGTAGGTGGAATAATCAAAGATATAACTACAAATTATGTTCCTGGAACTGGAACATATATAAAATTTGATTTTGGACCTATAACTAACCTCGGAGTTGCTTATGTATTTGACTTAGAATGTAAATTTGCATTATCTGCACCTAACAATAGTTCTTTTGTAAATAGTGTAGATTTAACCGTTACGCAAGAATCTAAAGTAACAAATCTCTCTGCAGATTCTCCACCAGTAAATTTAGTTGCTATTGCAGATTTTCAAATTAGTAAAGTAAAAAGACTTCCTACAATAAATCCTGGTCCTGGAAGTAGGCTTGTTTATGTAATAGACCTTAAAAATTTTGGAGATAGAGGAGCTTGTATAAATAATGTTGTAGTTTCAGACTTATTACCAAGTGGAATTTCAATAGATCCGTTATTCCCTCCTTTTGGTGAAGATATATCTCCAGCACCATTTCAAGATCCTAAATATGATCAAACACTTAGTCCACCATTTAATAATCCTGTTGTTTTTAATTTATCTGGATTAGGGCCTTACTGTGGTACAAATTATAGAATTACAATAACTACTTTAGTTGATTCAAATATTGCAACTGATCAAATTGAAAATAAAGTAAATTGGTCTATAGATGGAACTGCCCAAAAAGAGTTTATTTTAACTACAGATATTATAGATGCAATATATTCTTCTTCTATAACTAAGTCAGCTCCTATCTATGGAACTACAATTGCTCCTGATAATACAATTAGTTATACATTAAATTTTAATAATAATGGTAATCAAGACTTGTCAGGCGTAGAGGTAATAGATACACTTCCTCCTGAGATTACCGTAAATAGATTATTCACTGGAAGATATGGTATAAATAGCATAGATTATTTACTTACAGGAACTTTACAAGTTGACTATAGTACTGATAATCAAACTACTTGGTTACCTGCAGGAGCAGGAACATTCAACCCTGCTATAGGTCAGTGGGTTTCTTTACCTACATTACCTAAAATAACAAATATTAGATATAGGTTCTCTGATTGGACTTCAGGAGTAGGGCCATTAAATTCACCTAGAATAGATGGAACTATCGATCCTGGTGCAGCTGGATTAACTATAGACAATACTTCTAGTATAAATTGGACTGAAGGTCCTGGACCTTATTCTGATTCAGATACAAGATCTACAATACTAAACGGTCAGGCTTCCTTAAATTTACGTAAATCGAGAGTAGGTACTAATGCAGCAGTCATACCTGGAAATATAATTACCTATAGATTAAATTTTAATTCTAACAATTCTACAATTAACAATGTAGTTTTAACTGATTTATTACCTGAACAAGTAGAATATGTATCACCTCTAGGAACTGTAAATTCAACTTATTATAATTACTTTAATGGGAATGGAGGTAGTTCTCAACCTCTATCATATAACGTAACGCTTACTCCAAACTATATGGATTCAGGTAGAACACTAGTAACATTTACTATAATATCTCCAACTGTATTCCAACAAAATTCTAATATTTCTATAAATTTCAATGTAAAGGTTAAAGTTGGTGCAACTGGAGTTATCTCTAATAATGCAGAAATATATGCATCAAACAACGCTGACCCTGCCATACCTTTTATAAGTAATAAAGTAAATACAAATGTATCATTTATTAATAGTTTAGCTTCTGATAAAAAAATAAAAGGAGCTCTTGATTCTGATTATACTGAATTCCCTCAAAAAGGAAAAACTTTTAATGGTGGAACTCTAGAATACAAACTTACACTTTCAAATACTGGAAATCTTAATTTACAAGAATTAGAGGTAGTAGATATTTTCCCTCATATTGGAGACACTGGAGTAATATTAGTTGATGATCCTAGAGGATCTGAATTTAAAGTATTTCTTACAAATACTCCAGATATAACAGTAACTAGTACAGACCCTTTAATGCCAACCCCTACAGTCCAAATAGAGTACTCACAAAGTTATGATCCCGTAAGATTTGGTGAAAATAATAATACTATAGGAACTGTAAATGATTGGACTTCTATGCCTCCTTATCCTATTGATCAAGTAAAATCAATAAAACTTATTATTTCTGGTTCTCCATTAAAACCAGGTCAATCAATTATAGTAAGCATAAAAGCACAAGTTCCAGTTGGTATTCCAACTACAGTACCTCCTTTAGTTGCTTGGAACAGTTTCGCACTTAGAGGTTCTTATATAAATCAATTTGGAGCTTTAACTAATTTTTTACCCGTTGAACCTGAAAAAGTTGGTATTACAGTAGAAAACCCTGTATTTCCTGGAAAAATCGGAACTTTCACATGGCATGATGTTCTTGAAAATGGAGTATTTCATCCTGGAATTGATAACGGCGTAAATAATGCTACAGTATATCTTTATGATGTAGATCCTACGCAAAATCCTCAAGCAATACCTATTGCAACATCTATTTCAAATAATGATACTTTAGGAAAACCTGGATTTTATTTATTTTCAAATTTACCTGTGAATAAAACTTATTATGTTAAGTTTGTTCCACCTTTAGGATTTGTATATACTATTCAAAACCTAGGACCAGATGGAAGTAAACCTGATCCAAGTACAGGAATTGTAAAAAATATTACACTTACAGATTCTAATTCTTCAGTTTTAGATATTGATGCAGGTTTTATTGACATGATTTGTAGTTTCACAGATATAAAACAATGTCTTTATATGATATGTTCTAATAACAAAATAGAATATGTAGATACAGATCAAACTTTTTTATATGTAAGTATAAAAGATTTTTATTTGGATAAGTCTAAAATTGTATATGAAGAGTTCTTGGGTCAAATCGTTCCTGGATATTATCTTTATGTAACTTCTTGTGTAGAATTCCATATTCACTATAATGAAGATGGTTTCATGCAATATAATATACCTTATGAAATAAAAATATTTATTCCTGAATATATTTCAAATAATACCTTTAGTCTAAGTAGCTGTGCAAGTAATATACAATTTTATATTTGTAATTCAAATAAAACTCTGATGGTAAATTTTGAATTAGGTATTCGTATTAATTTTGAGCAAATCTAATAAAAAAGCAGTAATCTCTTAATCGAGATTACTGCTTTTTATAAAATATATAAATAAAAAAGAACTATGATTTTTATCATCATAGTTCTTAATAAGTTTAATTATAATATTTTTAATTAAACTTATACCTTTACATTATCTATAACATTTATTACATTCATGAGCTTTATACCATTTCTTACATTCATCCCATTCATCATATTTATGATATTTCTTACATCCATCATGTTTATGACATTTATCGCATCCATCCCATTTATTACATTCATGACATTTATGACAATTTTCATACCCATAACATTCGTCGCAATTTTGCCATTTATAATATTTATTCCATTCATACCAATCATAGCATTTATGACATTTATTTGAATAAATCATCTTTATATCTCTCCATATTATAATATTAAGAAATTCTTATTAAAGAACCTCTAGTTTATAATATGTATCCATGTTGAAATGTGTGCTATATTGTCAAATTTCATAACAAATTAACTAAAAAGTTTTTAGTTCAAAATGTACTCCCTATGTAATATAGTATTTTTTAAAAAAATACTTGCATAAACAAGTATTTAGTTTTATAATACTCAATATGAATTACTTGCATAAACAAGTATTAAATTTTAAAATAAGATTGGAGACATAAAAAATGAAAACATTAGTAATTATAGCTCACCCTAATATGGATGGTTCAAAAGTAAATAAAGCTTGGAAAAATCACTTAGAAAATAGTGATAATATAACAATAAATGAAATTTATAAATCTTACCCAGATGGCAAAATAGATGTAAAAAGAGAACAAGAATTAGTTAAAGCTCATGATAGAATAGTTTTTCAATTCCCATTCCACTGGTATAACGCACCTTCGTTACTAAAACAATGGATGGATTCTGTATTTGCATTTGGTTTCTCTCATGGCCCTAATGGGAACAGTTTAAAAGAAAAAGAATTCAGATTAGTAATTTCTGCTGGAGGTCAAGAACAATCTTATCAAGCTGGTGGAGCTCAACACTTCACTATAAGTGAATTAACTAAAACATATGAAGCAATGGCAAAGTTTACTGGCATGAACTACCGCCCTGCTTTTGTTCTTTACGCAACTCATTTATTAAGCGAAGAAGATATAAATAAAAGTGCAGATAAATTAAAATCTATATTAAACTAAAAAATAATCAAAATAAAAATAGAATAGCTAAAGCTATTCTATTTTTATTATTTAGTGTTAATATTATTTAAATTCTCAGCTATCTTTGTTAAAAACTTCATCCCTTGTTCTATTTCTTCCTTAGAAATGCCATTAACAGCTTCTTCAAAACATTCTCTAGCTATAGACTCAACAGGTTCCTTCAAAAGTTCCCCTTTTTCAGTCAATTTAATACGATTTATTCTTTTATCAGAAGAACAACATTGCCTTATTATTAATTCATTTTTTATTAAAGTATTTATAAGCCTCGATGTACTTGCTTGATCTCTATTTGTAAGCTGTGCTAAATTATATTGGCATAAATTTTCATTGTCCCAAAGCATAGTTAATATAGTAAACTGCTCAAAAGTAATATTTATACCATTGTTTTTTAGTTTTCTTACAAAGTTATTAATCATAATTTTATCTGTCGCATTTATCAAAAAAGCTAATCCTTTATCTTTTCTATATTTCATGTTATCACCTTTTTATTATATTATAATTTTATCCTATATATAAAAAAATCTATTGTCAAGACAAA
Organism: Paraclostridium benzoelyticum; assembly: GCF_001006285.1. Lineage (GTDB taxonomy): Bacteria > Bacillota > Clostridia > Peptostreptococcales > Peptostreptococcaceae > Paraclostridium > Paraclostridium benzoelyticum. Next base: position 3,205 of record NZ_LBBT01000276.1, on the reverse strand, counting down.
GCTAATACTAAACAAAAAATAAAAGAATATCTATTTTATTAGATATTCTTTTATTTTAATTTTATTTGGCTTTATTTGATTGTTTTGATGGTATAAAGTTACCAATTATACCTGCAATTATAACTGGTAATATCCAGTTAAATCCTAATTTTGCAAAAGGCAATTCATTTACAAATGGAACATTTATACCCTTGCTACTTAAAACAGTAAGTACACTTACTATTAAAGCTACATAAGTTGCAGATTTAAATGCATTATCATTTTTAATTTTATTATTAAATAATGTCATTAGTACTAATACTATTGTTGCTGGGTAAATAATTGATAATATAGGTGCTGAGAATTTTATTATTGTACTAACTCCAAAGTTTGCTACTACTGCACTAAATATACATACTACTATAACTATAGCTTCATACTTAACTTTTCCATTTGATAGCTTAGTAAAATATTGAGCAGTAGCTGAAACAAGACCTATAGATGTCGTTAAACAAGCTAATGATACAATTATAGCTAATACAACTTTACCAGGTTGACCTAATAATTGCTCTGTTATACTTACTATTAAAGCTGTTTGATTTATATCGCTTGAATTTACCCCTTTAAATTGATGAGCAACTGAAGATCCTAAGTAAGTAAGTCCTCCGTATACTATAATTAAAGCTACACCCGCAACTAGCCCAGCTCGTAAAGTTAATCTAATTTTATCAGATTCCTCTGTGTATCCTTTTTGAACAAGAGACATTATAACAACTGCTGATAAAGCTATAGCTCCCAATGGATCCATTGTTTGATACCCTTGGCCTATACCCTCTGCAAATATTGCATCTATAGTTGCTGGTTGATTTAAATTACCTAGAGGAGATATAATTCCTACTATGATTAAGAATATTAAAGCTACTAATAATGCTGGTGTTAAATACTGTCCTATTATATCTATAACTTTAGATGGTTTTATTGTAAGTATAAGAGTTAACCCAAAGAATATTATAGAAAATAATATTGGACTAAAACCTCCAAAAATAGGTTGTATTCCCATTTCAAATGTGGTTGCTCCTGTTCTAGGTATAGCTAAAAGCGGTCCTAAGCAAATCATAATTGCTATTGCTAATATTACAGATAATGTTTTCCCACTTCTTGATAAAACCCTACTTATGTCTCCATCACATTTAGCAGCTGCTAATATCGCTAGTAAAGCTAATCCTACATCAGCGATAATAAATCCACTGAAACCTAACATCCAGTGCTCTCCAGATACAACTCCTAAATATGGTGGAAATATTAAGTTTCCTGCACCAAAGAACATGGCGAATAAGGCAAATCCTACAACTACAGTATCTAAACTTTGTTTTTTCATAAAAACCCCCTGTATTAATTTTATAGGCATTATCTAATTATTAAATTAATTAATTATATGTTAAACTTACTAAATAAATCAACTATTCTGAAAAATTTAACATAATTTTAGCATTTTATACCATTAAGTTAAGTTTATGTTAAATTGATTGACTACTTGTTTATTTATATTTAACAGTATTAAAGATAATATTTCTAGTTTATTAAATATAAAAATATTTACAGGTTTTATGTTTAATGAAGATTTTTTGTGTAGTATAATATAAAGGTAAAATACTCATGTTATATAATCTATAACATGGGTATTTTATCTTTTGTAACAATTGAGAAAGGAGTTTTTCTATGAACAAAAAAAAGCGGAATATAATTATCGCAATAATGGTTTCTATGTTTCTTGCTGCATTTGAAGGGACTGTTGTTACTACAGCCATGCCTACAATAGCAAAAAGTTTAAATGGATATAATCTTATGAGCTGGGTTTTTTCTTCATATCTTTTAACCTCAGCTGTCTCCACCCCTATCTATGGAAAAATGTCTGACCTTTATGGAAGAAAAAAAATGCTTTCTATTGGTATCGTAATATTTTTAATAGGTAGTGCCTTATGTGGATTTTCCCAAAGTATGATTCAGTTAATAGCATTTAGAGCAATACAAGGTATAGGTGCTGGTTCTATACTCACAGTAACATATACAATTGTTGGTGATGTGTTTGATTTAGAAGAACGTTCTAAGGTTCAAGGATGTCTAAGCACAGTATGGGGTGTTTCTAGTCTACTTGGCCCATTTATAGGAGGATTTTTCATAGATTACTTATCTTGGCATTGGATATTTTTTATTAATATACCTTTTGGTATTTTATCTATTTTCCTTCTTAATAAAAATTCCGAGGAAAAATTATCAAATAGTAATCCTAAAATCGATTACCTTGGATCAATATTTTTAACAATATCTATAGTTTCAATATTATTAGGTGTATTTACTACGTCTAGTTCAGTAAAAATCATATATACTATATTAACTATAGTTTCACTTATAATTTTCTACTTAATTGAAAAAAAATCAAAAGAACCTATTGTTCCTTTTGATATATTTTCGAAAGATACAATTTTACTAAATCTAATAGGTTTCTTTGTAGCTGTTATACTTATGGTTATAGAGGTTTACATGCCGTTATACACTCAAAACGTTATGGGTTATAGTGCAAAAATATCTGGACTTTTAATGGCTCCAATGTCTATAACTTGGCTTTTAAGTTCTTTTATTTTAGTAAAATTATTTAAAAAATTTGGAGAGAAGAAAGTTATTCTAGGTTCTATTTTAATCTTAGCAATAACATGTTATTTACTTAGATTTACTACTCCAGATACAAATTTAATTTATCTAATTCTTATAATTTTCATCATGGGAGCAGGTTTTGGAGGTGTACTTAATACACTTATAATACTTATCCAAAATGCTGTAACTTATGAAAAAAGAGGAGCTGCTACATCAACAAATGCATTAATCCGTACACTTGGACAAACAATAGGGGTTAGTGTATTCGGAGGATTAATGAACTCAAGTATATCTTCTTACTTTAAGCATTCAGATATTTCAAATGTAACTGCAGATAATATATATTCTTCTGGAGCTAGCGCTTATCAAATAATGGAAGCATTTTTTAATGGTGTCCATAATATATTCTATGCTTTAGTATTTATAGCTTTTATTTGCTTTATCGCCGGAATATTTATAAGTAAAAAATCCATATTAGAAAAAGATGATAATTAAATATATATTTTATAAAATATATACAAAAAAATATGAAACTCTATATAGAGTTTCATATTTTTTATTACTCAAATTTATA
>NZ_LBBT01000275.1 GCF_001006285.1 Paraclostridium benzoelyticum | reverse complement strand
AAAGAATCTATGGGGTGATTTATGAATTTTAAAATTAAGAAAAACTATATAATAGTATTTGCATCTGCATTAGTATTATTGATTTTTATAGCAAAATTAAATAATTTAAATAATTTTAAAAAGGAAGAAAAAATAAAAATTCAAAATGTAAAAATTCTTATACAAAATGGGAATTATGATGTAGCGGAAAAAAATTAGAGCAAATTGAAAAAAATAAAAAAATATTTAACCGATTAGACAAATCAGATAAGTTTGATGTATACAATTATTTGGGAATTATAAATACGTTTCAAGGAGAAACTGTAAGTGCAATACTTATGTATGAAAAAGCCAAAAAATATGTAAGTAAAGAAAATAAATATAAAGTGGAAATAAATTCTTCTATAGCATATAGACATATAGGTGAATATATAAAAAGTGCTGAATCTCTTATAAAAATAATAAACTCATTTAATGAAAACAAAACTGAAAATGCTAGAATAAAAACTTATGCATTATTAAATTTAGCAGAAATTTACTTTCAAGTTGGAAGTATGGATGAATACAGTATAATTTTATCTAAAATTGAGCCATTCATTGATTATTTACCTAAATCTCATAAAGATGATTTACTAATAATGTATTATTCAGATTTGATAATAAAGGAACTAAATAAAAAGGATTTTAATAAAGTTGATTTTTACTTTAAGAAAATAGATAAACTGGAAAAAGGAAATGAAATTGTTCAATATACAGAAAGTAAAATGTTAAAGGCTAGAGCATATGCATTATTTTTTAAAGAAACACCAGATACTGATAAGACTATTGAATACTTTGAGCAATTAGAGGATTATGGAAAAAAAGAAGGGGATACATATATATGCCAATTTTCTATAAAGGAAAGGATAGAAATTTATAAAAAGTTAAAAAACCAGGATGGATATAATAAATTAGTACAAAAATTTTATAAGAATGAATTGGATATGTCAAAAATAAACAATAAGCAATATGAATTTCATTTGAATAACAAGATTAAAGAAGAAGAAGAAATAAGTATTATGAAAAAGACGAGTACATTAATAATTATTAGCAATTTATTTTTAATTGGAATTATTATATTAGTGTATAAAAAGATGAAAAAATCTAAATATGAATCGATGAAAGACCCATTGTGTAATGTTTATAATAGACGATACTTAGAATTATATAAAAAAAATGTAAAAAGCAGAGACATTCCAATATCGATATTGATGATAGATGTAGATTATTTTAAGTTATACAATGATAACTATGGACATCAATGTGGGGATGAAGTTCTAAAATCTATATCAGAAGTTCTAAAAAGCAGTTGTAGAAAAAGCGATATGATATTTAGATATGGTGGAGAAGAATTTTGTATCGTTCTTAAAAATACTATAAAAAAAGAATCTATGTTTTTTGCAGAAAGAATACTTAAAAATATTTCAGATAAAAAGATAAAGCATCAATATTCAAAAGCAAGTAATTATATTAGTCTAAGTATAGGCATTTCAACAATATATTCAAATAAAGATATAAGAAATGCTATAAATTTAGCAGATCAAGCATTGTATATATCGAAGGAAAATGGTAGAGATAAATATACGCACATAGAAGATATATAATTAAAATAATAAAGTGATATTAATAGCTTTTAATAAATATAATTTATTAAAAGCTTTATTATATGGAGGTATATATGAGGATAGTTTCAAAGCCCGCAAAATCAAAAAGAGCAAGTATAAGCAATATACCTAATACTTTTGCATTTACATTTATTAGAAATTGGCTTTCGGATAAACAATATGAAAAAGAAAGAGAAGAGTATTTTATAGGAAATTTATCATCTCAAGAAGTGAGTTTAGCTATGAAGGAGATTAAGTGGCTTTCAAGAAATTTTAAAGATTTAGATATAATAAGTATTGAAGACAGTAGTGGAAACATAACTCAAGTAATACTTTAAAAAAAGAAGACACCTAAAAGATGTCTTCTTTTTTTCTTATATAGAAAGTCATATATAAGATATTTTTAACAAACAAATAAAATAAAACAAAGTCAGGAGTATGATATTTTATATATCACACAATGTTCATGTATTAAAAATATAATGAACACTTTTATTATATTCCTAATGTTAAAATTTGTAAATGGTAAAAAATCTAATGATTTTATGTAGTTATTTGTTTTTATAACCGTCTACAATTATAGATATTTCACCTGTACTAGGAGACATAACTAAGCCATGAACTATCATGTCTTTTGGTGTTAAAGGATGCTTTTTAACCATCTTAACGCTATCTATTATAGAATCCTCTACAGACTCGAATCCATGAAGCCATTTTTTCACCTCAATTCCTGAGTTAGAAAGAGTATTTATTGTTTCAATTGATACACCTTTATTTATAATTTTATTTATAAGATTTTCTGTGTTTAGGTTACACATGCCACATCCCTCATGCCCTACTATGAGAACTTCATCGACTTCAAATTCGTAAATAGCAACTATGATACTTCTCATTATACTTCCGAAAGGATGTAAAACAGTAGCACCTGCATTTTTTATTATTTTAGCATCTCCATTTTTTAAGTTCATAGCCTTTGGAAGTAAATCTGTAAGCCTTGTGTCCATACAAGATAATATAACTATTTTCTTATCAGGATCTTTAGATGTCTCATATTTTTCATACTCTTTATTTTGAATAAAAGCTCTGTTAAAATCTAATATTTTATCTAATTTTCTATTTTCTATACTCATATTCATATACTCCCTTATTAACTAGATTTATTTTTAATAATTTTATATCATATAAAATT
>NZ_LBBT01000274.1 GCF_001006285.1 Paraclostridium benzoelyticum | reverse complement strand
TATTACTATAACAAGTGCTTTGGTCTAAAGATATACCAATTACGCCAATTGTAATAATTTGATGTACATCTTGATTTTCAATTTCAGCTACAGAAATATTAAATTTATTTTTTAATTTACTTGTTATACTCTTTACTACCATTCTTTTTTCTTTTAAAGAATGTACCCATACAGCCCTTAAATCAACTTTTAAAATATATATTTTCATATACTATTCCTTTCTAAAATACAAACTTAACTATATGTAATTATTATTATATTTAATCAAAATCATATTCATTTTACTTAAACATAAAATAAGTATACAAAGTCATAACTTCTTATCTTTTTGAATATCTAAGAATTACAACGCCCTCATCAGTAATATATTCATCTAAGTGTAAGTCTATTTTAGGATTATTCTCTAAAAATAATTTTCTTCCTTTACCCAATATCGTAGGTATAATACCTATTATATATTCATCTATAATATTAGCCTTTATAAATGGATTAATAGCTTTACCTCCCCCAAATAAAAATATATTTTCCCCATTTTTTTGTTTTTCTTCTTCAATTGTTTTTACTATATCACCTTTTATAAAATATATATTTTCATAATCTTTTAAGTCTTTCGATGTTGCAATATATACTTTTTTATTTTTAAAGTCTTTATGAAAGTTTTGATCATAACAATTTTTACCCATTACTACTACATCTATAGTGTCTAAAAAACCATTAAAATCCCATTTTTTCTCTGTATCTAAACTTTTATCTCCATCTCCAACTATCCAGTCAAATCCACCATCTTCAGATGCTATATATCCATCAATACTTATAGCTAAATTTAAAATTATTTTTCTACTCATTGTTTTGACCTCACTTTATTTTTTATTTATTATTTACTCATTTAGATTTTCGATGTAATTTTATTATAAACTGTAATAGCTAATAACTTATTAACTATTTAAAATGAATGTTTCTATTAAAATACATAAAAAAGGCATTTTATATTAATTAAAATGCCTTTTTTATGTATTTATTAAGCATTGTTGATTTTATAGATCTTATATAAATGATATTCAGTAAGTGATATTATAGCAAACATCAAAACAGTAAATGCCATTATTGATATTAAAATTGCATTACCAATATTAATATTAAATGTGTCTATTATGAAAAAGCATATAGTATATAAAACGCCTGATATTATACAAATCTTCCCCGAATATTCATTACCTTCTTTCCAATAATATCTGTTTCTTTTAGAGATTACAGACTTATATCCAAATCCATTAGGATACTCACCTGATAAGTATCTAATAGCAATCCCAATACCAATCATCAATATCCCTAAATGGTATGTATTGTTTGGATAATATGCTTGGATCATCAAACCCCTCCTCTCTTAACTCTAAATGTATATATATTCAAATTTTTAACAAATTATCCTTTATTTTTTAATTAGTACAAACCTATATATTTTACAAGCTTTATATATAATACCCACTCATTTACCTTAATTTTACACTAGAATTACTTTATTTTTTTATGTAATATTGTCTAAGTCTATAAAATCTAAGGCGGTGTTTAATATGGAAGAAGTAGTTAGTGAGACAAAAAAAGAAATTAAAAATGCCCCTGTCTATAACTCAAATGACTTAAATAATAATTTTAAAAATAATTCTAAAGTTTATATAAGTGTAAAAAGTAAATTTTTTATAAGCTTAATAATTTCTATATTGTGGACATTAATAGCAATAAATTTATCCAAACCTTGGATTGATGATTTATCCATTATACTTAATCACTTTTGGGCAGTATTTATAGTAAGTGGTATTGCTCTTATACCCGGTTTTATGAACATATTTTTAATAGTCAGTTTATTGTTAGACAAGCAGCCTGAATTGAACAATTATAATGCAGACGATGATATAACTCTTTTAATTTCTGCTTTCAATGAGGAGATTGGTATTTTTAATACTTTAAAATATGTTAGCAATCAAAACTATAATGGAAATATACACACAATAGTAATTGATAATAACTCCAATGATAAAACTGGCTCAGAGGTAAAAAGAGCTATGAAGGAATTAAATATGGATATCTTGTTATTGTCTGAACCTACTCCAGGAAAATTCAACGCACTTAATCATGGATTAAATCATGTAAATACAGAGTTTGTAATAACGTTAGATGCCGATACCTTAATTCATAAAAATGCTATAAGAAACCTTGTTGGAAGAATAAAATCTTCATCAGGTGAAGTTTGTGCTGTTGCTGGTTCAATGCTTGTTCGAAATAGTAGAGATAATTGGCTATCTAAAATCCAAGAATGGGATTACTTCTTAAGTATAGCATCCATTAAAAGAATGCAAGGATTATATCAAGGAACATTAGTTGCACAAGGGGCATTCTCCTTATATAAAACTGAGGTTGTATCTGAGCTAGGAGGATGGTCAGATGCTATAGGAGAAGATATAGTGCTTACGTGGAAGATACTTGCTAAAAACAAAAAGGTGTATTTTGAGCCTATGGCAATAGCATTTACAGATGTTCCAACAAAATTTTCACACTTCATAAAACAACGTTCAAGGTGGGCTAGAGGTATGATTGAGGGCCTTAGAGAAGTTAAACCCTGGAGACAGCCATCTATGTTTTCTAAATTTTTAACTGGAATAGATCTAATAATTCCATATATGGACCTTAGTTATACATTTTTCTGGATTCCAGGCTTAATTTTAGCTCTATTTTGGGGTAACTACGCTATAGTTGGCCCTATGATGTTATTAGTATTACCTCTTACTTTTATAAGTTTCGGTATACTATACCATTACCAATCTAATGTAGTTTTTAAAAACTTAAAACTGAAAGTTAGAAAAAATTTAATTGGGTTTGTTTTATTTATTTTATGCTATCAACTTATCATGTCTCCAGTTTCTTTATGCGGATACATTCAAGAGTTATTTGGAGCAAAAAGAGTTTGGAAATAAATTTAAAATTAAAATGCCGCCTATAAATTCTTATAGGTGGCATTTTAATTTTAAATTTTAATCAATTCATACTCTATATTACCCATTCCCATTTCATGTGCATAGTCTATAATTCTCATTCCATTAACACCTGGATGTTCATGTTTAAATACATCATGCTTCATTTCCGCACATACCAAATCATAACAAGCTTTATCAAGTGCAACTGGATCCTTAGATGCAAGTATCCCTATATCGTGAGATATAGGTCTTCCTGACCACGGAACACAATCACAAAGTGGAGTTACATTCATAACAAATGTTATAAATCCTACTTTATCTTTTTTGTTACTAATAGCTCCATATGCATATTCAGCCATTTTTTCTACAAATATATTAGAATCAGTTGCCCACTGTATAGTTATAGCTCTAGTTGGACATACCGTTGGGCACTCTCCACATCCATAGCAAATATCATGATTTATTTTAGCTTTCTTTTCTTCTATGTTTATCGCTCCTACTGGACAAGATTTTGCACATTTATTACATCCAATACACTTATCATTATCTACCCCAGGTTTTGCATCTGAATGTTGCATTTGTTTTCCTGGTGCACTTGCACACCCCATTGCTAAATTTTTAAGAGCTCCTCCAAACCCAGCCATCTCATGACCTTTAAAATGACTCATTACAATCATTGCAGGAGAATTGTAAATTTCTCCTCCAATTTTTACTTTATCAAAATGTTTTTGATTAATTTCTACATCTGTTGAATTTCTACTATACAGACCATCCGCTATAATTATTGGGGCATTTACAACTGCATAAGCAAATCCATTTTCAATAGCCGTTGTTATATGGTCAACTGAATTTGTTCTACTCCCTGAATAAAGAGTATTTGTATCTGTTAAAAATGGTTTTCCCCCGTACTCTTTTACTTTATCAACTACTTGCCTAACCGCAATAGGACTCATATATGTAGTATTTCCTTTTTCTCCAAAATGCAATTTAACAGCTACTTGCTCATTTTCACTTATAAATTCTCGAAAACTAGCCCTTTCAAATAACTTTTTTACATTGTTCGGTAAGTTTCTACTTTGTGAGTCTGAATATAAGCTACAATAGTAAACCTTTGACATTTCCATTTAATTACCTCTCTTTTTTACTTTATATCTTTAAATATAGACTAATGCTTAGAATTTAATTCCAATATAGATTCAGATTTAAATTTTTAGTTTATATTTTTTAGAATCTTACATTGATTGTAAAAAAATACTGTATCAAATATTCTTGAGATCAACGACTATAACTTTTTAGCTATATTTTTATTGATCATACTTTTGATACAGTTTAATTATATTGTTTCTATTTTCCCATAAGATCTAACATATTTATAACCAATTTTGCAGAATTATTTGAGGCTATTATTTCAAATTCCCTATATGCTATCGCTGCATTATCATCTGCATTATCAGAAATGCTTCTTACTATTAAGAATGGTACATTGTTTATATCGCATACATGTGCTATTGCTGAACCTTCCATCTCTACGCAATATGGGCTATAATCGTTTATTAGTCTATATTTTAAGTCCGTATCAGCTATAAATGCATCTCCTGTTACCATTCTTCCTATGTGGCAATTATGACAGTTTAAACCACTACTTTCATATGCTCTAAGTGCTATATTTTTAAGTTCTTCATCTGAGTTAAAAAATTGCTTAAATGGAAAACAATTTTTCATTTGGATAGGCCTAACATCATGATATGTAATATCATCTGAAATAACAATGTCCCCAAGTTTTACATTATCATTTAAGCTTCCTGCAATTCCTGTATTAATTATTTTTTTTACATTAAATTTATCTATCAATATTTGAGTACAACTTGAAGCATTTACTTTCCCAACACTGCAACTTGTAACTACAACATCTAACTCTTTATACTTACATATATAAAAATCAAATCCTGCATACTTCTCTTTTCTTTCTATGAACATATTATCCTTTATAGATTGTATTTCGATACTAGTTGATCCTATTATACCAATCATTTAACTCTATCTCCTCATTTTTCAATTAATATACTATAGTCATATATAATATTACTTACGTTGAATCATTCTAAATCTTTAGATAAAGTAAAGTTATTTTAATTTTACAGATATGTTATATTAAGGTTAATTATAGCACATTGTCATTGTCTTTTATCTAAATTGCAAAAATAATTTAGTAAAATTTTATTTAACTTAACATTTAAAAATGTTTGCTATATATCTTTAAAGAAGTCGTAATTCAAATTTAATCTATAGATTTAGATTTTTTAAGAGTATACATTATCGTTAATATTGTGAAGCACTTATTCTTCTCCCAATAATTCAAAGTAGTCTTCACGTTTTATAGAATAAATTAAATGCTCCATTTCCTTTTTTTCATATATCTTTATATATTTATTTACTTGTTTCATATTTAATCTATTAGCTACGTTTTGGGAATTTATATTGTTCGTCCTTATTTGGGCTATAACTTCATTTGCATTTAACTCCTCAAAAGCATATCTAATACACTCTTTTGCTGATTCAGTCCCATAACCTTTATTCCAAAATTCCTTCTTTAGAATATACGCAATACCTATAAACTTTTCTTCTTTTATATTTTCAATTAAAGGCCCTGCAAGGCCAACCGTTTTCCCTGACATTTTTTCAGTTATTAAAAAATAGCTATACCCCTCATTTTCATACCTTTTGATATTTTCATGTATCCACTGTTCAACCTCTTCATTCAAAAACGTTTTTTCCCATGCATACATAACCTCAATATCTTGAAGTATACTTGCAATCTCTGAATAATCTCCTTTTAAAATTTTTCTAAACAATAACCTCTCAGTTTTTAAAATTGTAGTTTCCATATACCCACTCCATATACACATATATGTTTTCAAAACATTATGTCTGTATTTTTATCTATATATCAACAATAATCCTCTTATTTTTTAAGCACTAAGTCTATTATACAATATTTTTCGAATATTTTCTGTTATTTTACATAATTTTGTTTGTTTTTATTTGTTTTAACATTTACATTTATCCGAATCAACTTATTTTTTTGAAAATTTTCAAAATAAAAAATATCCATAGCATATTTTCTGCTATGGATATTTTTTATTT
>NZ_LBBT01000273.1 GCF_001006285.1 Paraclostridium benzoelyticum | reverse complement strand
TACAAATTAATATAGAATATAAGATTTTTAAAATAAATTTACAATTAAATTGTACTCAATTAAAAAAGTAAAAGAAATATTTACACTAAGTAGGGAGGAAATGAATATGGGAATTAGAGTAACAAGTGAAATTAAACCTTTGAAAAAAGTGTTACTTCATAGACCAGGTGCAGAAATTGAAAATTTAACACCTGAATACTTAGAGAGATTATTATTTGATGATATTCCTTTTTTAGAAGTTGCTCAACAAGAACATGATGCTTTTGCAGAAGTATTAAGACAAAATGGAGTAGAGGTTGTTTACTTACATGAATTAGCAGCAGAAGCTATAGAAGATGAAAAAGTTAAAGAACAATTTATAAACCAATTTATAAAAGAGGCAGGAATTAAAAGTCCAGAACTATATAAAAATGTTTATAAATTTTTAAAAGGATTTAAAAATAATGAAGAATTAATAAGAAAAACAATGGCAGGTATAAACAAAAATGAATTACCTAAACTATCAAATAAAAGTTTAGCTGATTTAGCTGATGATGATTACCCATTTATAGCTGATCCAATGCCAAACTTATACTTTACAAGAGATCCATTTGCAAGTATAGGAAATGGGGTAAGTTTAAATAAAATGTATTCAGTAACTAGAAATAGAGAAACTTTATATGCTGATTATATATTCAAGTATCATAAAGATTTCAAAGGACAGATTGAAAGATTTTATGATAGAGATTTTGAGCATCATATAGAAGGGGGAGATATACTAAACTTAACTGAAAAAACTTTAGCGATAGGTATATCTCAAAGAACTGAAGCTGCAGCTATTGAACATATAGCTAAACAGATATTTTTCCATAGTGCAAACAATAAAATAGAAACTATATTAGGGGTTAATATACCAAATAATAGAGCTATGATGCATTTAGATACAGTTTTCACTCAAATAGATGTTGATAAATTCACTATACACCCAGGAATACAAGGACCTCTTCAAGTATTTGAAATAACTAAAGGAGATTCAGAAGGTGAATTAAATATTAAAGAAATGAATGAAGATTTAGAAGTTATATTAGCTAAACACCTTGGAGTAGAAAAAGTTACATTAATCCAATGTGGTGGTGGAGATAAAGTTATAGCTGATAGAGAGCAATGGAACGATGGTTCTAATACATTATGTATAAAACCAGGGGAAGTTGTTGTTTACTCAAGAAACTATGTAACTAATCAATTATTAGTTGAAAATGGAATAAAAATACATGTTATACCATCAAGTGAATTGTCAAGAGGTCGTGGAGGACCAAGATGTATGTCAATGCCTTTAATTAGAGAAGTATAAGTTTTACAATATGCTAAAGACTTCTTTAAAAGATTTAAAATTGAGACTTTTAAAGAAGATATAAAAAATATAATATAATTCAATATAAATTACTAGGAGGGTTTTACAATGGGAGTTAATTTAAGAGGTCGTTCATTTTTAAAATTATTAGATTTTTCAAGTGCAGAAATTAGATATTTATTAGATTTATCTAAAAACTTAAAAGATTTAAAAAGAGCTGGTGTAGTAAATAAGGCATTAGACGGTAAAAATGTTGCTATACTATTTGAAAAAGACTCAACTAGAACTAGATGTTCATTCGAAGTTGGAGCAATGGACTTAGGAATGGGTGTTACATACTTAGGACCTACAGGGTCTCAAATGGGTAAAAAAGAGTCTATAGCAGATACGGCTAGAGTTTTAGGTAGAATGTACGATGGTATAGAATATAGAGGATTTTCTCAAGAAATAGTTGAGGAATTAGCAGCTAATGCTGGAGTACCAGTATGGAATGGATTAACAAATGAGTTCCATCCAACTCAAATGATAGCTGACTTATTAACTATAGAAGAAAAATTAGGAAGATTAAAAGGTGTAAACTTTGTTTACATGGGAGATGCTAGAAATAACATGGGCAACTCTTTAATGGTTGCTTGTGCTAAGATGGGACTTAACTTTACAGCTTGTGCTCCAAAGGAATTATTCCCAGCAGATGAATTAGTAGCTGAATGTAAAGAAATAGCTAAAGAAAATGGATGCACTATAACATTAACTGAAGATGTTATGGCTGGAACTAAAAATGCTGATGTTATATACACAGATGTTTGGGTATCTATGGGAGAACCAGATGAAGTTTGGGAAGCAAGAATAAAAGAATTAAAACCATTCCAAGTTAATAAGCAAGTTATGAATAATGCTAATCCAGAAGCTATATTCATGCACTGTTTACCAGCATTCCATGATTTAAAAACTAGAGTAGGTGCTGAAATGCATGAAAAATTTGGTATAACTGAAATGGAAGTTACAGATGAAGTATTTGAATCTAAGCAATCTGTTGTGTTTGACGAAGCTGAAAACAGAATGCATACTATAAAAGCTATAATGGCTGCTACTATAGGACAATAATCTATAGTAAAAAACCCCCATTTTGTTATATGAAATATTATGGGGGTTATTTTTATAAAATATTTGAAAAGCGAGAGAGGATAATTATGAAAAGATTAGTGATAGCATTAGGTGGAAATGCATTAGGAAATAATCCTGAAGAACAATTAAACTTAGTTAAGCATACCGCTAAAACAATAGTTGACCTTTGTGAAGAGGGATACAATGTAATAGTTGGACATGGTAATGGGCCCCAAGTAGGGATGATAAATTTAGCTATGGATTTTGCATCTAATAATGGGGCTAATACACCAAGTATGCCGTTTGCAGAATGTGGTTCAATGAGTCAAGGATATATTGGATACCATTTACAACAATCAATAAAAAATGAATTAAACTCTAGAAAATTAAATAAAAATGTTGTATCAGTAGTTACTCAAGTTGTAGTTGATAAAAATGATGAGGCATTTAAAAATTTAACTAAACCAGTCGGAATGTTTTACACTAAAGAAGAAGCTGATAAAATAGCTAGTGAAAAAGGATTTACATTCGTTGAAGATGCAGGTAGAGGATATAGAAGAGTTGTGGCATCTCCTCAACCAAAGAAAATAGTGGAATTAGATACAGTTAAACAATTAGCTGATAATGGAAGTATAGTAATAACTGTTGGTGGTGGTGGAATACCAGTAATAGAAAAGGAAGACGGATCACTACAAGGTGTGGCTGCGGTTATAGATAAAGATAAATCAAGTGCTAAATTAGCTAAAGACCTTGATGCTGAGATGTTAGTTATATTAACTGCGGTAGATAAAGTTTGCATAAACTTTAATAAACCAAATCAAAAAGAATTAGATAATATAAGCTTAAAGGAAGCAGCTGAATTTAAAGAACAAGGGCATTTTGCAAAAGGTTCTATGCTTCCTAAAATAGAAGCTTGTATGGATTTTGTGGAACAATCTACAAATGGAAAAGCTTTAATAACATCTTTAGAAAAAGCTAAAGATGCTTTACATGGAAAAACAGGAACAATAATACAAAAATAAATAAAATTTGAGTAAAATATATATCATATAAAAGGGGGAGTATTATTTTTGAAAAAATGATATTCCTTTTTTAGAAACAATATGATAATTTTTTAATATATCACTAAAAAATTTAATAAAGGGATTTGATAAAATGTCAAAAAATAAAACCAAAAAGTTTAAATTTCCATCTGCGTATACTGTATTATTGATTATAATGATAGCAATAGCTATTATAACTCAAGTTGTTCCAGGTGTAAAAAAAGCTAGTTTAGCTGATACAGTTATGGCGCCTGTTGCAGGTATGGTGGGTGTTCAAGATGTAGATTTGTCAAGTAAAGTTTCAGATGCAATGAATACAAGTGGAGTTAAAAGTGCACTAAAAACAATAAATAGTGCGGATGGGCCTTTAATAAGTGTAAGCAATGAAGGGTCAGTTAAGGGAGCGATAGATGTTGCTTTATTCGTACTTATAATAGGCGGATTTTTAGGGGTTGTTACGAAAACTGGAGCATTAGATGCTGGGGTTGGAGCATTAGTTAATAAACTAAAAGGAAAAGAACTTATGTTAATCCCTGTTTTAATGATAATCTTTTCATTAGGAGGAACATCTTATGGTATGGCAGAAGAGTCACTAGCATTTTATGCACTTATAACTGCTACTATGATAGCAGCAGGGTTTGATTCAATAGTTGGGGCTTCGATATTATTGCTTGGTTGTGGTTGCGGGGTTTTAGGTTCAACTGTAAATCCATTTGCAATAGGAGCAGCAGTTTCAGCAGCTGGAGCAGCTGGAGTAACTATAAACCAAGGAACTACTATAATATTAGGTGTAATATTATGGATTGTAACTACTATAATTTCTATAATATATGTAATGCGTTATGCAAAAAAAGTTTATGCTGATAAAAATGCAACTATATTATCTAAACATGAATTAGATTCAGCAAGTGAAGCATTTAGTAAAAATCAAGAAGAAATATTAGAGTTAAATGGAAAAAGAAAAGTAGTATTAGTATTATTTATACTATCATTTGTAGTTATGATTTTGGGAGTTATTCCATGGAGTGAATTTGGAATAACAGTATTTGACAATACTACAGCATGGTTAAATGGAAGTCCTCTAGGGGGATGGTGGTTCCCTGAATTAACAGCTTGGTTCTTTTTAATGGCTGTTATTATAGGATTTGTATATAAAATGTCAGAAGAAGATATTGTAGGATCATTTATAGCTGGTTGTGCTGATATGGTTGGAGTTGCACTTGTTATAGGTATATCAAGAGGTATATCTTTTATGATGGCAAATGCAGGCTTAGACTTATATATACTAGATAAAGCGTCTGGAGTATTAAGTGGAGTATCTTCTATATTATTTGCCAATATGGCTTATGTAATTTATATAGGATTATCATTTTTAATACCATCTACTTCAGGACTTGCATCAGTATCTATGCCTATATTTGCACCATTAGCACAAAAACTAGGTATATCACCAGAAGTAGTAGTTACAGCTTTTGCAGCAGGTAGTGGTATAGTAAACTTAGTAACTCCAACATCAGGAGTTGTTATGGGGGGACTTACTATATCTAAGATAGATTATGCTACTTGGGTTAAATTTGTAAGTAAATTATTAGTTATTATATTTGTAGCTACAGTTATTATATTAGCTGTGGTACCATTATTCTTAGGATTATAAAATAAGTGTAGGTGAATTTATGAGTTTAGTTAGTTTTTTAAGTTGTATTTACTTTATATTTACAGTAGTACTTCTTTTTAAGAGAAATACTATGGGGAAGATATATATAACGTTTGGATTATTGACATATATATTTGTAACTTTATACTCGTATATACCTAAAATACCATCAAATTTACAGCAACTGAGTATATTTATTGCATTTTCACTTATGATAATTATATTTGGAATTATGTTTGGGGTTTTCATGAAAATGTTAAAAAAGAGTAATAGAGCATCTACAATTGCGTCTATAGTATCTTCTTTTTTATTAATATTAGTCTTATTTAATATAGAAGGCTATTTAACATATATGTATATACCTGTACTTTTATATATGTTACAAAATAAAGTAAATAATAAGCTAAATACTTGTAATACTTAACTAAAAAGTATAGAGATAAATAAATTTATCTCTATACTTTTTTACGTTTAAGTAAATTGATAGTATAATATTTAGTTGATATTTAAATATAATAAAAAAGCTTTTTAAGTAAAAGAAGGAGTCATTTAAGTAACGGCACACCAATTTGTCGACACAGTCATTCAAACAAAGTAAATTTTTGTTTTTAAAATTAAAGTTGAAATAGTATAATTATAAATAGAATTTTTAAGATTAAGAGGTGATTATTTGTTATTTTCAAATTTAAAATTAAATAATAAAGATCCAATTTATATACAAATAAAAAATCATATAGAAATAATGATAAGCAAAGGATTAATACCAGACAATAGTAAACTACCTTCAACAAGGGAGTTAAGCCAGTTTTTAAATGTAAGTAGGAATTCTATAATTTCTGCATATGAAGAACTAAAAGCAGATGGAGTAATTTACTCGGTTTATGGAAAAGGAACTTTCGTAAATCATAAAAATGAGTCAGTAAATAAATCTTGGAATGTAGATTTCAACTGTCTTGAAAATGAACAGATAAAAATAGCCAATGACATGGATATTGTAAAAAGTGAGATTCCATGGAGGGACGACTTAATATCTTTTAAAAGTATAGCTCCAAATGGAGCGTTATTTGATATAGATGAGTTTAAAAAGGCTTTTTTAAACAGAATATCATTAGAAGGTCATAAAATTTTAAACTATGGGTACGCAAAAGGGTACAAGCCTCTTATAGATTATTTATTGAGCTATATGAATAGTAAAGGGGTAGATACAAGTAATAAAGATATACTAATAACTAATGGGTTTACAGAGGGATTGGAGATTATTTTATCATCATTCACAGAAAAAGATGATTATATAATATGTGAAAATCCAACTCACAATACAGCAAAAAAGATATTTAAATTTTTAGGGTTAAATATTGTAGGCATAGATATAGATAATGATGGTTTAAATTTTAATATGTTAGAAGAAAAGCTAGACTTTTTAGAAAAAAAAGGTATAAAACCTAAATTTGCGTACATAACGCCATCATATCATAATCCAACAGGAATGGTTATGGATCCTGAAAATAGATACAGATTCTATAAATTAATGAAAAAGTACAATATACCAATAATAGAAGATGGATTCAATGAAGAGTTGCTGTATTCTAGTTCTCATATATTTCCGATTGCATCTCTAGATAATTTAAATAATGGGGTTGTATATATAGGTAGTTTTTCAAAAATACTTTTCCCAGGGCTTAGAATAGGGTGGATACTATGTGATAAATCTGTAATTTCAAGGATTGAAAGTGTAAAAAGATGCAAAAGTATTCATGTTTCATTTTTAGACCAAGCAGTCCTATACGATTATTTGAGTAGTGGAGCATTTGAAAAATAT
Organism: Paraclostridium benzoelyticum; assembly: GCF_001006285.1. Taxonomy (GTDB): domain Bacteria; phylum Bacillota; class Clostridia; order Peptostreptococcales; family Peptostreptococcaceae; genus Paraclostridium; species Paraclostridium benzoelyticum. Next base: position 5,283 of record NZ_LBBT01000273.1, on the reverse strand, counting down.
GTAAAAAAAATAAAAAAATTTTATGGAGAAAAGTTTAACTATGCATATGAATGCGTAAAGAAATATATACCAAATGAATATATACTAGGGGAAGGCGGACTTCACATTTTTATAAAGTTAAAAAATATAAACTCAAGGAAATTATTAGAAAAATGTTATGATAAAGGGGTTATATTTATGCCAGGAGATATATTTTATGTAAATGAAAAAGGGGAAGACACTTTGAGGTTAGGATTTTCTAGACTTTCATTTGAAGAAATTGAAAAAGGAATAAAAATTATAGGGGATTCAATAAATTCATTTCACAACTAAAAAAACACATTTCACAACCAAATGCGACTTAAATTTACTTTTATTTTATATAATATAGTAATAAATATTAATAAATTTATAGATGAAAAAATTAAAGGGGGGTTACATAAGTGGCAAAAATGAACTATAACTTAGCTGAAAATAAAAGTGATTTAGGGGTTGCATTAGGGGAGTCAGTTTTAAACGCTGTATTTTATAAAGACTTAAAGGGGACATATATTTATTGTAATAGAGAGTTTTGCAATTGTTTAGGATTGACATCTAATCAAATCATAGGAAAAACAGATAAAGATATATACAAACATAATAAACAATCTAAAATTTTTGAAGAAAAAGATGAAGAAGTGATTACATATAAATCAAAGAGAATATACCAAACAGAAATAGAAACTCAAAATCAAAAAAGAAAACATATAGAAATAACAAAAACTCCAATGTTAGATAGGAAAAATCAAGTTTGTGGGATTGTTGGAATGGTTAGAGATATAACTAATACAGCACATATACATGAAGAAATAGAAAAGTTAAAATCTGATTTTTTTTCAAATCTATACCATGAGTTAGGAACACCAATAAATGCAATTATGAGTTCACTACAATTATTGAGTTTCAATATTGATTCAATGCGAAAGGTTGATGTAGATGAAATTAAATACATAAGTGACATTATAAAAAAAAATAGTCTTAGATTGTTAAAACTTACCAATAATCTCGTTTATGTAACTAAGTTAGATTCAAATGAGATAAAATGTAATTTTAAAATTGGAGATATTGTTTATTTTATAGAAAATATTTGTATAAAAACTGCTGTATTTTGTGAAGAAAAGGGTATAATTTTAATCTTTGATACAAATGAAGAAGAATATATTGGAAAATTTGATGAAAATATTATTGAAAAAATTTTATTGAATTTATTGTCTAATGCAATAAAGTATAACAAGAAAAATGGAAGAATAGAAGTTGTATTAACTTGTGAAAAAGATTATATTACTATAAAAGTTAAAGATGATGGAGTAGGTATACCAAATAGATATACAAAATGTATTTTTGAAAAATTAAGCTATGTTGATGATAGACTAGTAAAATTAAATGAAGGAAGTGGATTAGGTTTATATATAACTAACTCATTAGTGAATATATATGGGGGGAGTATAGATGTAAATACTTCTTTAGATGAAGGTAGTGAGTTTATTGTAAAACTTCCATTTAAAAATGTTAATTCAAAAGATAAATTATCTACTCCATGTGTAATAAGTGGGTTTGATCCTATGAGTATAGAATTTTCGGATATATACTAATAGAGTTGAAAAATATGATTAAAATAACAATTCATATAAGACTTTGATAATAAAGATGGAAATTTATGTTTCTATCTTTATTATCGTTTACGCTATATATTATAAATGTTATTATAAAAAGTAATTATATTACAAATAAAAAATGGAAGGTGTTATAAGGTTGAAAATAGCTATTTGTGACGATGAAAAAATATACAGAGACACAGTAAAAAGTTATATAGCTAAATTTTCAAAATCAATAGATACAAGTATTACTATTTTTGAGTATGATTCAGGACTGAGACTTTTAGATGATATTAATGATGAAGATTTCGATTTAATTATATTAGATATAGTTATGGACGATATAGATGGAATTGAGACGGCTAAAAAGATAAGACTCTTAGATAAAGAAGTATACATTGTTTTTCTTACTAATTATGCAGAATATGCAATTAAGGGGTATGGATTAAATGTATACGAATATTTGCTTAAAGAATCGTTAAGTGAAGAAAAATTAAAAGAAATTATTTTAGAAGTAAAAAAAAATCAAAAAACTAGGACTATAGTTTTAAAAATGCAAAAAGAAATTGTTAAATTTAATGTAAATAGTATATATTTTTTTGAGGTAAACAATAGAACTATAACCATACACTATGATTTTAATGGAGAATATAAAACTAAATCATTTTATGGTAAGTTAGAACATATAGAAAAACAGTTAGAGGGAAAATTTTTTTATAGGAGTCATAGAAGTTATATCGTTAATATAAAAAAGATACGAAAGATATCCTCAAGAGAAATATTTTTTGATATTCCACAAAAAGCTATGGTTAGTAGACTGAAAACTTTAGAGCTAAAAGAAAAATATATAAATTACAATATAAAGGATTAACGTATAACAATAGGAGGATAATTTGTTTGTTTACATAGTTGGATTAATCGGATTTATAATTTTCATATACTATAGTTACTTTAGATCTATAAAAGTTACATATAAAGATACTGTATCTATGTTTGTAATAATACTACTCCCATTACTCACAACATTAATGGAGATATATAATACAACTTTATACATAACAATATTTACAGTAATTTCACTTTTAATTATATACATATATATAAAAAAGCTAGAAGTTAAAACCAGGATAATTTTAATAGGTTTTACAATTTTAAAGTATGCATTGTATTCAAACTTAATAGCTTTTATAATATATAAATGTACGTTTGATTTTATTTTAAAGTATAATTATTCTTTGGAAATTTTATCAAATGGATATTTCATAATAGATACTTTAATATCAATTATTTCTATTGGTACATTTATAGTAATGTATTATAAATTTATGAATACAAGAATTAAAAATAAATATATTTATTTGAATAAACAATATAAATATTGTGTTTATGTCACAATAAATTATTGCATAGACAATATTATAATAGCACATTTTTTAAAATGGATATTTATAAGTGAAAATAGCATGGAGATTGTTAAATATATAATGTTTTATACATTGGTTAGTGAGTTAATAATTCAAAATATATTGATAAAGGCAGAGCTTTCTTACACAAAATATAATCTTGAAGTTAGTAACAATCAATTAGAAAATCAAATTAAACACTATAGTGAATATGAAAAATACATGAAAAAAGTTAGGTATATTGCTCATGATATTAAGAAACATAAATTTGCTTTAAATCAGTTAGTAGCATCTAAAAAGCATGAAGAAGCAAAGGATTTTATCTATGAGATAGACAAAGAAATTGAAGCAATTGATTGCTATTTTGTTAGTGAGCATATTTTAATGGATGCACTTATCAAAAATAAAATAAAAGTATGCGAAAAATATGGAATAAAACTAAAATATGATATATTTATACCTAAAGATATACATATAAAAAATATGCATATATCAATAATATTTAATAATTTAATAGATAATGCCATAGAGGCATGTATGAACTTAGAGGATAATAAAAGAGAAAAATATATTCACTTATATTGCGATGTTATAGATAGTAAATTAATATGTGTTATAAAAAACTCTAAAAATAAAAAACCACTTGAATTAGATAAAAGTTTTAAAATAGAAACTTTTAAAAAAGATAAAACTAATCATGGAATTGGTATTGAAAATTTAAAGCTTACAATAGAAAAATATGAGGGGGTTATAGATTTTAATATAGAAGAATACTGTTTTACTGTAAAGTTTATTATCCCAATATAAAAATGCTATTTCAAAAACAAAATAGCATTTTTACATTGAGTCTAACAAACTGAATTTCTTGAATTTTTAGCTTTGTATAGCTGTGTATCAACTAAATTCAAAGAATCACTAAAGGTTACATTTTCTTTATTAAGATAAGAAACTCCAAAGCTACAAGTGATATTAATTTTATATTAAAACTCTCTAGTTTCAATAAAGGTTTTAAAATTATTTATTATAGTATAAGTTTCATTTTCAGATTTATTTTCTATAACAGCTATAAATTCGTCTCCTCCATATCTACATGTCCAACCGCCAAAATTTTTTATATAAGAATCAAGTAAGTTTGCTACTTCTTTAATAACAAAATCACCAAATAAGTGTCCGTAAGTATCATTTATATCTTTAAATTTATCAATATCTAACATTATCAAACTAACTGAAAAATCAGGTAAGGATAAGTATATTTATACTATTTTTCATGGGATTCAAAAAACTCACTTCCTCTCTTTAAAATACTATTAACAAATAGTATAAGTTTTTATTAATTTATTTGCAAATTTAAACATTAATAATATAGTTAAAAATACAAAATATGAGATATAATAAAATATGAACTAAATCAAAAGAGAGGGAACGTAATGTTAAGAAAAGATGAATTCCTGGAGAAATACCAAATAACAGATAAAGAGTTAATAAAAGATAGTATAGATTGGGATGAAATTGAGTATATTTATGAAGACTTTATGATGTATAGAAAAAGTTATGAAACTCAAGCTGAGTTAATAGCAACTATATTAAGAAGTCATCCAAAGGTTCACTCAGTAAAAACTAGAGTTAAAGATCCAGAACATTTAATTGAAAAAATAATAAGGAAGATAGATAATAGACGATTAAAATATGGAAATGATTTTAATTTTACTGTAGATAACTATAAAAATGAAATAACTGATTTACTAGGAATAAGAGTAATACATATATTTAAAGAGGATTGGGAGGAAATACACAGTTTTATTACTAGGATGTGGAAAGTATTAGAAATTGTTTCTAATGTAAGAGAAGGTGATAATACAAAAAAATTCGAAGAACTAGGAATTGAAGTATGTTCAAGGTTATCTGGATATAGATCTGTACATTACATAATAGAGTCATATCCTACGACACAAAAAATAATTGCAGAAATACAGGTAAGAACTATTTTTGAAGAGGGATATGGAGAAATAGATCATCAACTTAGATATTCACATAAGCAGATTCCAGATGTTCTAGCACAAAATTTGATGCTATTGAATAGAATAGCAGGTAGTTCAGATGAAATGGCATCACTAATTAATGTACTAAATAAAAGCATAGAAGACGTAAAAATAGAATATGAAGATAAGTTAAAGGAAAAAGACAAAGAAATAGAGAACTTAAAAAAAATAATAGGAAAAAAATAACAAATAGTAACAAATATAAATAATTATATAAAAATATAGTAT
>NZ_LBBT01000272.1 GCF_001006285.1 Paraclostridium benzoelyticum | reverse complement strand
TGATATTTCGTATTTTAAAGTTTAGAAAGGGTTGATATATTGGAATTAATATTGATTTTAATAGCATGTTTATTAGGATTTATGTTTATTAAATATTTATTTAAAAAAGTTATGCTATGTTTGTTCATTTTAGCTTGTTCAGGGGGAATAAGCTTTATATACAAAATTCCATATAGTATAAGTGTTTTTTTAGTTTCAGTAATAATTTATTCATTTTATTCTATTTTCTCAGAAATGAAAAATATGGGCTGTAAGCTTTTTAAATCGAGAAAATCATATTTAGACGGTTGGTCTGAAAAATTAGTAGATTTACTATTTAGTATAAATTACATAGTTTTTATGATTACTTCTTATATGATATTTATGAGAATGAGTTTTTCTATGATAGATATATTTGACTTAGGTATAGCCTTTTTTATAACATTGTTATGTATATGGATAGTTGGTCATAGTAAAAACTTTGTTTTAAAATTTATAAGACATAAAGAATTTGAAATTTAAAATAAACATAAAAAAACAGGTATATAATATATACCTGTTTTTTTATGTTTATTTTAAGTTATGACATGCAACAAAATGCTCGCTATCTGTTTTAATCATAACAGGTTCCTTTTGTTCACAAATCAAAGTTTTATGTTTACATCTAGTTCTGAACCTACAACCAGATGGTGGATTTATAGGGCTCGGTACATCTCCATCTAAAACTTCTTTTTTTGTTTTTTCTCCGATGATTGGAATACTACTTAATAAAGCCTTTGTGTATGGGTGTCTAGGGTTGCTGTATATATCTTCGCTGCTTCCGATTTCTACTATCTTTCCTAGATACATAACTCCAACTCTATCAGATATATGTTTTACCATAGATAAATCATGTGCTATAAATAAGTAGGTTATCCCTAACTCTTCTTGCAAATCTTCGAGTAAATTGATAACTTGAGCTTGTACTGAAACATCTAAAGCTGATATAGGTTCATCACAAAATATAAAATCCGGCTTTACTGAAAGTGCTCTAGCAATTCCAATACGCTGCCTTTGTCCTCCACTAAACTCATGTGGATATCTGTTTGCATGCTCTTTTTTTAATCCAACTTTTTCAAGCAGGTTATATACAATATCTTTTTTCTCAATCTTAGAATAATTCGTGTGTATATCTAATGGTTCACAAATGATTTCCATTACAGTCATGTTAGGATTTAAAGATGCATATGGATCCTGAAAAATTGTTTGTGTTCGTTTTCTAAATTCTTTTAAATGCTTTTCATTTTTTTTAGATATATTTTCTCCATCAAATAAAATTTCACCATCTGTAACATCATATAGTCTTATTAAAGTTCTTCCTAATGTAGATTTTCCACAACCACTTTCTCCAACCAATCCTAACGTTTCACCCTTTTTTATATAAAAACTAACATCATCTACAGCCTTAACTTCCTTTACATCTTTTTTTATTAAACCACTTTTTTGAATAAAATATTTTTTTAAATTTTTAACTTCTATTAAATTCATTTTTTCCTCCTGAATATTTCCAACAGTCTACTTTATGATTTTCATTAATTAGTTTTGTTGCAGGTCTTTCAATGCACATATCCATTTTTTCATTACATCTATCATAAAACGGACATCCCTTAGGAGGTTTTAGTAAATTTGGAGGTGTACCCTCTATAGATGTTAATTTTTCTTTTTTAGTGTTCACCCCTCTTGGAATTGATTTTAACAATCCTATGGTATATGGGTGCTTTGGATTTTCAAAAATCTCATCTACCGTTCCTATCTCCATTATTCTACCGCCATACATAACAACTACTCTATCACAAGTATTGTAAACTACGCCCAAATCATGTGTTATTAGCATTATAGAGCTATCTTTATCTCTATTTAAATCTTTTAAAAGATTTAGTATTTGAGCTTGTATAGTAACATCTAATGCTGTTGTTGGCTCATCAGCTATTAAAAGTTTAGGATTAGAACTTATAGCCATTGCTATACACACCCTTTGTCTCATTCCACCACTAAACTCATGAGGATACCTATTTACTCTATCTTCAGGTGAAGGTATTCCTACTTTTCTTAAAATTTCAATAGATTTTTCTCTAGCTTCTTTTTTATCTAAATGTTGATGCCTAATTATAATTTCTTGTATCTGATTTCCAACTGTTATAAGGGGATTTAGGGCAGTCATAGAATCTTGAAATATCATAGATATTTTATTTCCTCTTATTTCCCTCATATCTTTAGTACTTAATTTTAATAAATCTATTTCTTCAAAAAGTATTTCACCATCTTTTATTTTTCCTGGTTTCTCTATAATTCTCATTATTGATTTAGATGTTATACTTTTTCCACTTCCACTTTCACCAACAATTCCAACAGTTTCTCCTTTAAATACATCAAAACTAACATCCCTAACTGCTTCAACTTCTCCTTCTTGTGTAAAGAAAGAAGTTTTCAAGTTTTTAACTTCTAATATTTTTTCCACATTTCTCACCTACCTGTCATTTGCTTTTGGATCAAATACATTTCTTAACACATCTCCAATTAAATTAAAACTAAGTACGGTCAATAATATAAACATACCTGGGAAAAATGCTAAGTAAGGCGCATCCATCAAATAACTTTGAGCATCTTTCAACATACTTCCCCACGATGCATTTGGCTGAGTTACTCCAACACCTAAAAAACTTAATGATGATTCTAATAGTATTGCGGTTGCTATATTTATAGTAGCTGAAACAATTATAGTTGGTAGTATACTTGGAATTATATGCTTAGTTATTATTTTAAAAGAACTTTGTCCCGACGCTTTTGCGTATAATACATACTCTCTTTCTTTTACCGATAGCGTCTCTCCCCTTACAATTCTAGCAATTGACATCCATCCTAGAAATCCAATTATAAGTATTAAGTTTTTAACTGATGCCCCTAAATAAGAATTTATAACCAAAATTAAGAAAAATGTTGGAATACACATAAGAATATCTATACTTCTCATTATAAAATCATCTATTTTACCTCCAAAATATCCACTTATAGCCCCTATAATAGTTCCTACCAATGTAGATATTATCATTGCCATAAATCCTACCATAAGTGATATTCTTCCACCATAAAGGGATCTAGTAAAATAGTCTCTACCTACATCATCTGTTCCAAATAAATGTGTTAGGCTCGGTCTTAAAAGCCTATTAATCGGATCTATCTGATTAGGGTCATAAGGTGATAAAAATGCAAAAACTGAAGCGATTGTAAAAATCACAATAATTGCAATGGCTAGTATTGCTAGCTTATTTTGTTTTAAATTTATCTTTAAATTTTTAATTACTCTATCATTCATTTTACTACCCTCTCTTATGATTTAATTCTAGGATCTACCATTGCATATAGTATGTCAGCTATCAAATTCCCGATTATCAGCATCGCCGATGAAAATAAAGTTATCCCCATAACTACTGGGTAGTCATATCCAAAAATTGCATTTACTCCTAGTTGTCCCATTCCTGGCCATCCAAATATAGTTTCTGTTATAAATGTACCTGTAAAAATACTAGGAAGTGACATTCCAAATATAGTTATCACAGGCAATAAAGTATTTTTTAGTACATGTTTAAAAAGTATATCTTTCGTGCTAGCTCCATATGCATATTGAGTAGTGACATAATCTTGTTTTAATTGTTCTATAGTACTTGAACGAATGTATCTTATATACACTGATAAATTGTAAAAACTTAAAACCGTAACGGGTAATATTAAATGATTTATTAAATCTAAAGTTGTATCTACTCCAATAGTTCTCATCCCTACACTAGGGAATATATTTAATTTTATTGAAAAAACATATATTAGCATCATTGCAAACCAAAAACTAGGTATAGAAATTCCAATATATGAAACTACGTTTAAGACTTTGTCTATTATTGAATTTTTCTTATACCCTGATATAAGTCCTACTGGTATTGATATCATAATAGATATTACTAATGCACTTCCAGAAAGTAAAATAGTTGGTCCTAACCTTTCCAATATAAGATCTAGCACAGGCTTACTATTAACCATTGAGTATCCTAAGTTACCTTGTATAGTGTTAAATAGCCATTTAAAATATTGAACTATTATTGGGTCGTTAAGTCCCAAACTTTCTCTAATTCTTTCTATATCTTCTACATTCATATCCGGTGATATGTATGCCTGTAGTGGGTCTCCTGGTGCTAAGTGCATTAATATAAATGATATTATAGTTATAAAAAACAACATTGGTATCATATTTAAAAGTCTTTTTATAATTTTTTCTTTCATACTGTCACCCCAATCTAAGCTTACTTTAAAAGAGCTGTTTCTATTATGAAACAGCTCTAAAATTTATATATCATTTTCACTACTTCTTATTTAGTTTAGATAAATCTTGGAACATATATATCGGAACTAATTTAGCTTCATCTATTCCTGTGTATTGTTTATCTATAGCAACCATAGATTTAGGGTATGCTATCGGATATAATGAAACGTCTTCAACTATTTTTTGTTGAATTTCTTGATATAATTCTCCTCTTTTAGCACTATCTGTCTCTACAGATGCTTCCTTAAATAGTTTATTTACTTCTTCATTTGAATAACCTTGTACATTATTTGACTCTTCATTTGTAAATATAGATGCATAGCCTGCTGGTTCATTCCCCATAACATAACCATTTATAGCCATATCAAATGTTCTAGTAGATAAATCTTCTGTAAATAATTGGCCTAAAAATGCACTTCTTTCTAGAGGCACTAAATCAACTGTTATTCCTATTTCTTTTAAGTTATTTTGTATCACTAATGCTATTGATTCTAAAGTTTTATCTCCATTAGTATATCCTAATCTTAATTTTAAATTTTCAGTTCCTGCAGATTTTAATAATTCTTTAGCTTTATCTTTGTTATAGTCATATTTTTCAACATCATCTGTGTAATATAATGTATTTGGTGCAAATAATGAGTATGCTTTTTTAGCATATTTATCTGATCCATAAGCTGATGTCATTATTTGATCTTTATTTATTGCATAAGCTATAGCTTGTCTCACTTCTTTTTTAGCTAAATCTTTATTTTCTTCACATAAAACTAAATTGTCTACCATTCCCTCATCAAACATTTTTACATCTAAATTTTTATTCTTAGATACAGTTTCAACTTGATCTGGTTTAATATAATTCGCTTGAACTTCTCCATTTTGAAGCGCCATAGTAGCTGAATTTCTATCTGGAATTATTCTATACGCTACGGTATCTAAATTGGGATCTCCCAAGAAATAATCTGTATTCTTATCTAGTAGTATACTTTCTCCAGATTTTACTTCTTTTATTTTATATGGTCCAGAACCTATAGGTGAATTATTTTTTTCACTCTTAGCTATATCTTTCTCCCCTTCAAATATATGCTTTGGTATAGGTCTTAAAGAACTTAGTGTATCTTCAAATGACATTAAAACTGATGGCAATTTAACTTCAAAATTTTGATCATCTATTTTTTTGAATTCAACAGGTTCTCCATTTACTAAAAAATCTGCTCTTCTTATTGAATTTTGATTTTTATCCATAATAGCATTGTATGTATATATAATATCGTCTGTAGTTATAGGCTTTCCATCATGCCACTTTAAATTATCTCTTAATTTAACCTTATAAGTTAAGTAATCATCTGATATATCAACTTTTTCAGCTAAGTATAACGTTTTCTCTTCACCTTCTATAACATATAGAGGTGAATAAATAGCATTCATAAGCGTCATTGATGCTCTATCGTTAGCATATAATGGATTTGTTGTTTGTGGATTTCCACCGGCTACTAAAGTTATGGATTTCCCACTTGAAGCACTATTTGTTTTCCCTGAGTCTTTACTTTCAGAACCTTTGGATGCGCATCCTACAGTAAACAACATCGTACTGATCAGTCCTAGCGATATTAATCGTTTTGCAATTTTCATTTTAATCCCCCTTGAAATTGTATAAATATTAGATATTAGTCCCAGGTCTATTGTATGAAAATTGTATAAATATGTAAAATTGTTATTTTCTATTTCTTGCTACTCATATATAGATAAAAACAATTACATTGAATAAAGTATTTAAGACATTTTTTAGTAAAAAACAAAAAAGGACTTAAATAAGTCCTTTTTTGTTTTTTTAATTTTAACTAGCTCTACTTTCTTTGTTATCTTCTTTTTTAAAGCTTAATTTAGGAAATTCTACTAATAAAGATATACTTGCAAATATTAATAGGAATATTGGATAATATAAAAATTTAATAACTCCTATAGATGAAACTCCAGCAATGCCTACAGCCGTTAATATTTGAGCTCCATAAGGAATCATACCTTGCCAACATGATGAAAATAAATCTAATATACTTGCAAGTTTTCTTGGATCAAGACCATACTTTTTCCCAATGTCCTTAGCTAATGGTCCTGCTGTTATTATAGTTATAGTGTTATTTGCTGTACATAAATCTATTATACTAGCAATTAAAGCTATTCCAAACTTAGCTCCAGTTGGGCTTTTTATCTTGCTTGTTACAAAATTTAATATGAAATCTATACCACCATTGTGTTTTATTAGTCCTATTACCCCACCTACTATAACTACTAATATACATAACTCTTGCATTCCAGCCATACCTTTAGATACAGCATCTATAAATTGCCACATATCTAATGTTCCTGTAAAAATTCCTATAGCTCCTGCAAATACAACCCCTCCTGCAAGAAGTACAAAAACATTTGCTCCAGCTAGAGCTCCAACTAATACTGCAACATACGGTACAACTTTTATAACTTCATAAGGTCCAGCTTCAGCTGAAGCTGCTGTCCCTGCTGTCATTACAGCTATTATTATAAAACTTAGTAATGCTGCTGGAAGTATAATAAAGAAGTTCATTTTTACCTTATCTTTCATCTTACAACCTTGTGTACTTGCCGCTGCTATAGTTGTATCTGATATCATAGATAAACTATCTCCAACCATAGATCCACCAACTATTATTGCTACTAGTAATTCTAATTGTATTCCAGTTTTTTGCGATACTCCTATAGCAATAGGTGTTAGTGCAGAAATCGTTCCAACAGATGTTCCCATTGATGTAGATATAAAACATACCATTAAAAATAAACCTGGTACTAATAAATTTGGTGGTAAAATCGCTAAGCTTAAGTTTACTGTAGAGTCTACCCCTCCCATTGCTTTAGCTACACTACCAAAAGCTCCTGCTAATAAAAATATAACAATCATTATTAGTATGTTACTATCTCCCGCACTCTTTAAAAAAACTTCCATTTTATTATCTAAAGATTCTTTTGGATTAATTATAAATGCCACTACGGCTGCAATTACAAATGCTGTCAATGCTGGCATTTTATAAAAGTCTCCAGTTAAAATCCCACTACCTAAAAATAATATTAAAAATACACCTATAGGAAGTAATGCTATCGCACTTCCCTTTTTTTGATTCAGACTATTATCGTCTATATTTTCCATAATTTTTTCCTCCCTTTACATTATGAATAAGCTTCTTAACCCAACATCTATTGTATGAAAATTGTATAAATATGTAAAATTGCAAATATCTATGTACTAATTTGTAAATATAGAGAAAATCAATTATGTTAAATTTTAAACACTTTTTTCAATAATTATAATTTCATTAAGTGTAAAAAAAGCAAGTGAATATTAATATTTATTCACTTGCTTTTTTATTTAATTTGTATATTTTTTATTCTAAGAATGAGCTTTAAACATTTTAACATATTTTACTTTACTTAGAGAATATGAAAGCGGAATAGCTATTACCATACTTATTATTCCTTGTATTAAGTTTGCAGGTATAGAAGCTGCTGAAATTATAGCACTACCTTTTAATAATATTCCAGCTATAAAATATCCTATTACCATTGTTAAAGTTCCTATTCCTGTTGAAAGTACACTTTTTATAATTGTATTATTATTTTTCATTATAATTCCAACTAAATATCCTTCTAATCCTTTTATTATCAGAGTAAATATTGCCCAATGAGCATATCCACTTAATATGTCAGCAAAAGCAGAACCGATTCCTCCTGCTATCATACCTGTTATAGGTCCAAATAATATTGATGAAATAAAAATCACACTATCTCCAATATTAACATATCCATCAGTTCCAGGTATTGGTATTTGTATGGCCATAGTAGCAATACAAACTAAAGCTATCATCAGACCCTTAATCACTGTTTTCCTTGTATCCTCATGCATATTATATCCCTCCACGATCAATTCCTTATGCTTTTATTATAAAGAAACCTATTCAAACATACAATAATTATTGTACCCATACAATTATTATTTTGATTGTATGGATACAATGATCATCATATACATATATAATTTTTACCCTAAATTTTTCATAATTAAATTTTAATTTACCTAAGCGTAAAAAAAATAGCCTAATTTGGCTATTCTTTTTTATTACTTATATGCTTTAAAGTTTTTTAATCTTAATGCATTACTAACTACAGATACTGAACTTAAACTCATAGCAGCAGCTGCTATCATAGGATTTAATAAAGGTCCTCCAAATAAATATAAAATCCCTGCTGCGACAGGTATACCTATTGTATTATATCCAAATGCCCAGAATAAATTTTGCTTAATATTTTTAATTGTTTCTTTACTTAATTTGATAGCTGTAGGGACATCCATAAGATCACTTTTCATTAATACAATGTTTGCAGATTCAATTGCAACATCAGTTCCACTTCCTATGGCAATACCTATATCAGCCTTAGCTAATGCAGGAGCGTCATTAATTCCATCACCTACCATTGCTACAAAATTACCTTTTTCTTGAAGTTTTTTAACTTCATTTGCTTTATCTTCTGGCAATACTTCAGCTAAAACAATATCTATACCAACTTCATTTGCTATTGCATTTGCTGTTTTTTTATTATCTCCAGTAACCATGGCAACTTGAATTCCCATTTCATGTAATCTTTCTACTGCTTTTTTACTGTTTTCTTTAACTATATCAGCAACAGCTATTATACCTGCTAGTTTATTATCAATAGATATATACATTGGAGTTTTACCTTCACTTGCTAATTTATCCGAAATTGTCTCTAACTCACTTGTACTTATATTTTTATCATCCATAAGTTTCTTATTTCCTAATAATATATTCTTTTTATCTATTGTTACTTCTATACCATGACCTGTTATAGAGTTAAAATTAGTTACATTTAAAATTTCTAATTTTTCTTCCTCGCCTTTTTTTACTATAGCTTCTCCAAGCGGATGTTCTGACCCTTTTTCTGCACTTGCTGCAAATTGAAGAAGTTCTTTTTCACTAACTATATTAGTAGTTACAATATCCGTTACAACAGGTTTTCCTTCTGTTATAGTTCCTGTTTTATCAAATATTATAGTATTTATTTTATGTGCAGACTCTAGTGCTTCTCCACCTTTTATTAATATACCATTTTCTGCGCCTTTACCTGTTCCAACCATTATAGCTGTCGGTGTTGCAAGTCCTAATGCACATGGACAAGCTATAACTAATATAGATATAAAAATAGTTAGAGAAAATACTAAATCTTTTCCACCTACAAAGAACCAAAGTAATGCACTTATTGTAGCTATTGCTAGAACTGTTGGCACAAAATAACCCGATACAGTATCAGCTAATTTTGCTATAGGCGCTTTGCTTCCTTGTGCATCTTCAACTAATTTTATAATCTGAGCAAGAGCAGTATCACTTCCTACTTTTTCTGCTTTAAATTTTATATTGCCATTTTTATTTATACTAGCTCCAGTTACCTTATCTCCAACTTTTTTCTCAACAGGCATACTTTCTCCTGTAAGCATAGATTCATCTACTAAAGTATGTCCCTCAATTACCATACCATCTACAGGTATCTTACTTCCTGGTTTTACTACTATAATATCATCTTCTTCAACTTCATCAATTGGTATTTCTAACTCCTGTGAATTTTTTATTATTATTGCAGTCTTTGGCTGTAATCCCATAAGAGTTTTTATAGCTTCAGAAGTTTTTCCTTTAGATCTAGTTTCCAGATATTTCCCAAGTAATATTAGTGCTATTATTATACCAGCACTTTCGTAATATAATTGATGATCATGCCCACCTACATGACCAATTTTTCCCGTAGCAATTTGTATAGTGGTATATATACTGTATATAAGCGCTGAAGCTGTACCTATTGCAACTAAAGAATCCATGTTTGGACTTTTAGTTATTAATGCTTTTGTTCCATTTATATAAAACTTATATCCCGCTCCGATTATAGGTATTACTAATAATAATTGAACTAATGCATAGTTTAGTGAATTATGCATAGGGTTTATAACCTCTGGTATAGGTAATGGTCCAAATGGTTTAGGCATCATTGGTCCCATAGCTATATATAATAATGGAATTGCAAATACCATGGATATTATAAGCTTATTTTTAAGAACCTTTATTTCTTTTTCTTTTCTTATTTTATCTTCATCTATATTATTATCTTTAATTTTTTCTACAACTTTATAACCTGCTTTTTCTATTGCGCTCTTAATTTGTGATAACTTTACTTTTGATCCATCATACTGTATTGTTGCTTTATCTGTTGCTATATTTACATTTACAGATTTAATACCCTCTAGTTTTTTTATACCTCTTTCAACTGCTTTTGCACAAGATTGACATGTCATTCCTTCTATTTTTATATCAATTTGCTTAGCTTCATCTACAACTTTATACCCTGCTTTTTCTATTACACCTTTAATTTGTGTTAATTTAACTTTAGACCCATCATACGTTATTGTTGCTTTATCTGTCGCTATATTTACATTTACACTTTCTACTCCATCTAATTTTTTTATACCTCTTTCAACTGCCTTTGCGCAAGATTGGCATGTCATTCCCTCTATTTTTATATCAATTTTTTCAAACAATTCCGTTTTTTTCACCTCTTCTTTTATACCATAACCAGCTTTTTCTATAGCATCCTTTAAATCCTCGAATTTAACTTTATTCGGGTCATACTCTATCTCTAGTTTTTCTGTTGCTATGTTTACACTCTGATTTTCTACCCCATCTAATTTTTTAACTGCTTTCTCAACAGCTTTTGCACAAGCTGCTCAAGTCATCCCAGTTATTTTATAAGTACTTTTGTTTGTATTTATACTCATCGGTTTTCACCATCCTTAAATTTAATAGTTTATAATAATATTATATACCCCCTATGGGTATTTTGAAACACTTTTTTTAATAAAATTT
>NZ_LBBT01000271.1 GCF_001006285.1 Paraclostridium benzoelyticum | reverse complement strand
ATTATATTAATAGATATATAATATGAGATTAATACATATATAAAACTATATAATACTTATAAAAAGAAACTTTTATTGATTTGTTGAATATAATATAAGTATCAAAGGGGGGATATCATGGAACCTATAGAACATAATGAGGACCTGAAAAAAATTATACTTGATATGACCCAAAAAGAATTTCAAGGCTCAATCTCTAACAAAGGAGCTTTGAAGTATATTGAAGGCAAGGTAAATTCGGTTATAGATGAAAGTATAAGTGAGTTTCATGATGAAGATTTAAATGTACAAACATATATAAAAACTTTAAAAAGAGGATCATATCAAGAAAATATTAGTGAGATTGTAAAAATAATTAAAAGTGAAGAGATTTTCAAATCAAAAGCAGAATTAATAAAATTTGCTAGATATTTAGGAATGAGTGTAAATGCTAAACAATCATATAAGATACTATTAAAGAAAGTATCAACTAATATATATGAAAATAAAGATTATTACAACAAAAAATATATATACTATACTAAGAAAAATAGTACTTATATATTAGAACCAGAAAAGATTAAAAATTACCTAATTGAAAATTATAAGTCAAGGGCAAGAAATGATATGAAGTCCATTGCAAAAATCCTAAATATAGAAACAAGTGAAGAAGAAGGTGCAGAAGATATACGAAAAAAAGTTATAAACTGTATAATAAAGGATAAACTAAGTAAAATTAAAAATTAAGGCGCTATATATTAGCGTCTTAAGTTTTTTAACAACTAGAATCAATTAGATTTAGGGGATGATTACAAAATGATAAAAAAGCTATGGACTATAATCTTTATAATTATAATAGTTATTGTAAGTTGTTTTTTAGAAGTGAATAAATTTACACCGAAAAAGGAAGTAAAAATAGTTAGTTATAATATACATAGTGGTTTAAATAAAGATATGTTTCCTAGTTTATTTGATATAATTGATTTTTTAAGAATAGAAAATGCAGATGTTATATGCTTACAAGAAGTAAATGAATCAGCAAAAGCCGGGTTTCAAGTAAGTAGCCTAAAAGAAGATTTAGATATGTATTCTCATTTTGGGGCGAATGTGGTTAAATTAGGTTCAAATTATGGACTTGCAACATACTCTAAATATAAAATAATAAGTCAAAATCATATTTATTTAAGTAGTAAAACAGAGCAAAGGGGAATGCTACATACTGTGGTCAAATTAGGATTTGGAAGAAAATTAAATATTATAAATTTACACTTAGGATTAAATGATACAGAGAGGGTAAACCAATTAAAAGAAGTGGAGGATTTTGTAAAAAAATTAGATGATCCCTACATAGTTGTAGGTGATTTTAACGATGGAAATATGGATATAAATGAAGAAATTTTTAAAGATGCAGCAACCAAAGTAAATAAAGATAACACGTTAACATTTTCCACTGCACTAGATAGAATTGACTATATTTTAGTTTCACCAGACATTGAAGTTATAGACTATGATGTATTAATGAAAAACATGTCAGATCATTATCCTATAGTATCAAAATTTAAAATTTAGGAATAAATTATTATTTTATTGAATATGTATTAGTAAATATATTTAAACGGGGGGACAAACTAATGAATAAGAGAAGAAATATCTATAGAGGTATGAATAGAAGAAGAAATCATATATCAAAAGGCATAACTGTAGGACTAGTTGTAGTTGTATTAGCAGGAGGAGCTTTTTTTATAAAAAAAGCTGATTTTAGTTTTACAGAAAAGATAAGCAGTTTAAATATTTTCAATAAAAAAGAATTAGGATTTAAAGAATTTTCATATAAAGACTTAATAGGAAAAGGGGATGATTCGAAAACAGAAGCAAAATCCGAAGGTAAAAGTAAAGATAAAGAAGTGAAAAAAGAACAAGAAGTATCAAAAGTTAGTAATGAAAATGCAAAAGTAGCAACTGTTAAAGATTGGGGAATATACTCAATTCAAATAGCTGCTATAGATAATCAAGAAGAACTAAAACAAATACAAAATAAACTAAGTGAATTAAAAGTACCCTTTTCTACTGTAGAAGTAGATAAAGTTCAAAAAGTTCAAACATATCCTTCATTTAAAGAAGAAGAAAGTAGAAAAAATTTAGAAACACTAAAAAAAGATTTTCCAG
Organism: Paraclostridium benzoelyticum; assembly: GCF_001006285.1. Taxonomy (GTDB): domain Bacteria; phylum Bacillota; class Clostridia; order Peptostreptococcales; family Peptostreptococcaceae; genus Paraclostridium; species Paraclostridium benzoelyticum. Next base: position 36,782 of record NZ_LBBT01000271.1, on the reverse strand, counting down.
ATGCTTTTGTAACTAAATTAGAAATACCTATGCTTAGCTTACAGTACACAGAAAAATATTCTTACGTAGAAAATATATGTGGCGAGTTAAATAATTTAATAACTAACTTTGAAGAAGAATCTAAAGTATGGGATAAAAATGAAAGCAATATAGATAAAGAAAATTATAAAAATATAATTAACAATAGGCTATCTATTTTAGATAAAGTTGAAAAAAATGCAAAAGATATTGATTATGATGGAATGAAAGGATTTAAGGAAAATTTATTAAAGTACACTGAGTCTGTAAAAGATAAATCAAAAAATAGTATAGAAATGGTGGAAAAAGACCAATTTAACATAAGTGAAAGTTTACTTATGTCATCTATGCAAGGTTATTATAGCTTTATAAATTCTATTAAATCTATTTAAAAGTTGTTAAAAAAACAACTTTTTTATTTTGAAAAAATTCTAGAAAAAAGTAAGATAGTAGATTAAAAAGTAAGATAATTTTTTAACGATTGTTAAAAAATTACTATGGATATAGTATACTTATATTAGAAAAAAGTTTAAATTAAGCCATAAGGGGGTAGAACTATGAAGCTCTTAACTTTCAAAGGAGGGATACATCCTCCATACAGAAAAGAGTATACCAACAGCAAACCGCTAGAAAAAGCTAAAGATCCTAAAGTTGTATATATTTCAATGCAGCAACATATAGGGGCGCCAGCAAGACCTATAGTAAAATTAGGTGATATGGTTTGTGTAGGTCAAAAGATTGGTGAAATGCAAGGTTTTGTATCTGCAAATATTCATTCATCAGTATCAGGAACAGTGATAGGAGTAAAAGATATTGACGTTCCTGGGGGAGTAAGCACATGCGTAATAATAGAAAACGATTTCAAAAATACTATACACGAAAGTGTAAGGCCTAAAGGAAGTTTAGAAAATTTAACCAAAGAAGAAATAATAGAAAGTATTAAAGAAGCCGGTATTGTTGGAATGGGAGGAGCTACATTCCCAACACATGTTAAAATTTCTCCACCTCCAGATAAAAAGATAGATTTTGTTATATTAAATGGAGCAGAATGTGAACCATATTTAACAGCAGATCACAGGTTGATGATTGAAAATCCAGAAGATGTTGTATTTGGATTACAAGTTCTTATGAAGGCATTAAACGTAGACAAGGGTTACATAGGAATAGAAGTAAATAAGCCAGATGCAATAGAGGCTATTACAAAAGAAGCAAGTAAAATAAATAATATAGAAGTTGTAGGTCTTGAAGTTAAATATCCTCAAGGAGCAGAAAAACAACTTATATATGCGTGTACAAATAGAGAAGTACCATCAGGTGGACTTCCAATGGATGCAGGAGCTGTTGTAAACAATGTAGGTACAGCTGCACAGATAGCAAAAACTATAAAAACTGGGATGCCTCTTGTAGAAAGGATAACAACTATAACTGGAAATTGTATACAAGAACCAAAAAATCTTGTAACTAAAGTAGGAACACTTTTCTCTGAAATTATAGAAGAGTGTGGAGGACTTAAGACTGATAAAAAAGTTGGAAAAATAATAATGGGTGGACCTATGATGGGTATAGCTCAGTATACTACAAACATACCTACTAATAAGGGTACATCAGGAATATTATGTTTAGATGAGGCTGAAGCTACTATTCCGAAACCTAATAATTGTTTAAGATGTGGTAAGTGTCTAGACGTCTGTCCAGCATATTTACAACCGTTATACATAAGTGCATATAGCTTAAAAGGAGACTTTGAATCATCTGAAAAATTTAGAGCGCTAGATTGTATAGAGTGTGGATCATGTTCATTTATATGTCCAGCAAGAAGACCTCTACTTCAATCAATTAGAGTAGCTAAAAAAGAAATAATTGCATTAAAAAGAAAGCAATCAAATAAGTAAAAGTTAGGGGGAAATATGATGGATAATAAACTAATAGTGTCATCTTCTCCACATGTGAGAAGTAATGAAGATACATCATATATAATGAAGCAAGTTATAATAGCTCTTTTACCTGCGGCATTAGCTGGTATATATTTCTTTAGATTGAGTGCTATTAACGTAATGTTTTGGTGTATATTAGGAGCTGTAGGCTTTGAATGGATATGTCAAAAAATAAGCAAGAAAGAATCTACTATAGGAGACTACTCAGCGGTAGTAACAGGATTATTATTAGCATTTAATGTTCCTGCATCTCTTCCATGGTGGATGTGCTTAGCAGGTTCAGCATTTGCAATAATAATTGTAAAAATAGTATTTGGTGGAATTGGAAATAACTTCATAAACCCTGCATTAGGGGCAAGAGCATTTTTACTAGCGTCATTTCCAGTAGCTATGACTACATGGACTAAAACTGGAGTAAATTGGGTTAGTTCAGGCAATTTAGACGCGGTTACAACAGCAACACCATTAGCTGCATTAAAAGCAGGAGCTGAAGGTGTAAACGTGTTAAACAGTGGTGGAGTAAGTCTTTTTGATATGTTTGTTGGTAATATAGGTGGGTGTATAGGTGAAACGTCTGCGATATTACTTATACTAGGGGGATTATACTTAATGTACAAAGGTATAATCAATTATGTAATCCCTGTGTTTTATATAGCTACAGTAGCAATATTAATGTTTATATTAGGTGGATTTAATTTTGAGTTTGTAATGTACCAAATGGTGGCGGGAGGACTTATGCTAGGAGCATTCTTCATGCTTACTGACTACACAACTTCTCCGATGACTAAAAAAGGTCAAATTATATATGCAATAGTAGCAGGGGTTATAACTACAGTAATAAGACTTTATGGAGGTTATCCAGAAGGAGTATCTTACTCTATACTATTTGTAAACGTAATGACTCCTCTTATTGATAAATACACTAGACCGAGAGTATTTGGGGAGGTGGCTAAATAAATGAAGGATATATTTAGATTGGGAACTATATTATTTGTAATATGTGCTGTTGCATCACTTATGCTAAGCTTAACAAATAATATAACTGCACCAGTTATAGAACAAAGAAATATTCAGGCTAATAATGAATCCAGACAAGAAGTTCTTCAAGCTGCTGAAGAATTTAGTGAAGTGAAAGATGTAAAAGGCGAGTTAATAGAAGAAGTTTACCAAGGTACAAAAGGTGGAGAAGTAGTTGGATATACTATAAAGACGACACCTAAAGGGTATGGTGGTAAAGTTGAAGTTATGGTTGGAATTTCTAACGATGGAAAAATTTCAGGAGTTAAAATAGGAAACCATTCAGAAACACCAGGACTTGGATCAAAATCTGAAGAACCAGCGTTTAAAGATCAATACAATGGTAAAAGCGCAGATAAACCTTTGATGGTTGTAAAAGGAAAGGTTAGTAATGAAAATGAGATAGCGGCTATATCAGGAGCTACAATAACATCTAATGCAGTAACTTCAGGAGTTAATGCGGCTATGAATGTATATAAAGAACAACTTTTAAACGATGGAGAAAGCAAAGAAACTGCAGAAATATCAACTGACCCTATCACAAAAATATTTGATAATGCAGAATTAAAAGAAATAAAAGGCAAATCAGAAGGGATAGTTACAGCTGTATATGAAGCATACAATGGAAATGAAAAAGTAGGTTATATATTTGAAACAGAGCCAAATGGCTATGACTCTAAAACAGAAGTTGTTGTAGGGATAAGCACTGATGGTACTGTAAAAGGATTAGGTTTAGGAGAAAAAACTAGAAAAAATGAATATTTATCAAATACATTTGATACAGGGTTGAAACACCAAATTGAAGGTAAAAAAGTAGATGAAATATCTTTAGTTCAAGGTGAAGCTAGCAAAGATAATGAAGTTCAAGCTGTTTCAGGAGCGACAATAACATCTAAATCAGTAGTTGAAGGTGTTAACTCTGCTATAGACTTATTTAAAGAAATAAATAACGGAACGGGGGAATAAAATATGGGTTTAGGAAAAATAATTAAAAATGGATTAGTAGATGAAAACCCAGTGCTTGTTCAAGTAATAGGTATGTGTCCTACGTTAGCGGTTACAACTTCAGCTATAAATGGATTAGGTATGGGGCTTTCAACTACTGCAGTACTAGTTTGTTCTAATGTAGTTATATCTATGATGAGAAAATTTGTACCATCTAAGATAAGAATTCCAGCTTTTATAGTAGTAATTGCTACATTTGTTACTATGGTTGGAATGTTGCTTAAAGCATATATACCAGCACTTGATAAAGCATTAGGGCTATTTATACCATTAATAGTTGTTAACTGTTTAATATTAGCTCGTGCAGAGAGTTTTGCATCTAAAAATAAACCAGGTGCGTCAGCAGTTGATGGAGTAGGTATGGGTCTTGGATTTGCATTATCATTAACAGTATTAGGATCTATAAGAGAAATACTTGGAAATGGTAGTTTATTTGGATTTACTTTATTTGGAGCATCTTTCCAACCGGCTTTATTATTTATATTACCTCCAGGAGCTTTCCTAACATTAGGATTTTTACTTGCAGGATTCAATAAATTAAAAGATAAGAAAGCTAATTAGGAGGGATATATATGAATTTAATACTTTTATTTTTAAGTGTTGTATTAGTTAACAACGTTATAACATCTCAATTCTTAGGAATATGTCCGTTTTTAGGAGTTTCTAAAAAAGTGGATACAGCAGTAGGTATGGGAGTTGCAGTTACATTTGTTTTAACACTAGCATCTTTTATAACATATTTCGTACAAAAAATATTAGAAATAACTAATAATCAATTTTTACAAACGATAGCTTTTATACTAGTAATAGCATCTATAGTTCAGTTTGTTGAAATGGTAATACAAAAAATGAGTCCATCTTTATACCAAGCACTAGGAGTATTTTTACCTCTAATAACTACAAACTGTGCAGTTTTAGGTATAGCTTTAGTTAATGTTCAAAATGGATATAACTTAGTTGAAACTATGGTAAATGGATTTGGAGCAGGTGTAGGATTTACTTTGGCTATAGTTTTATTTGCAGGTATAAGAGAAAGATTAGAATTAGCAGATATTCCAGAAAGCTTTAAAGGATTTCCAATAACATTAATATCAGCAAGTTTAATGTCAATAGCATTTTTAGGCTTTGCAGGTCTTATAAAGCTATAAGTTAGGGGTGAGATAATTGGCTATAATTAATTCAATTTTAGTTTTAGGTGTAATGGGGTTAATATTTGGAGCAATCTTGGCGTATGCTTCTAAGAAGTTTGCGGTTGAAGTTGATGAAAGAGTAGAAGCTATACTTGAAGCATTACCTGGGGCAAACTGCGGAGGATGCGGATTCCCAGGATGTGGAGGTTTAGCAAGTGCTATAGTTGAAGGAAATGCACCTGTAAATGGTTGTCCTGTTGGAGGTAGCGAATGTGCAACTAAAATAGGAGAAATAATGGGTGTATCATCAGAAGAGGGTGAAAAGAAAGTAGCTAATATTATATGTAGCGGAAACTGTTCTGTTTCAAAAGAAAAGTATTTATATGAAGGCATAAATGATTGTAGAGCAGCAAGTGCTTTAAATGGAGGTTCTAAAGATTGTAAATATGGATGTTTAGGACTTGGAACATGCGTAAGCGTTTGTCAGTTTGATGCAATTAAATTGATAGATGGAGTAGCTGTGATAGATGAGGAAAAATGCGTACTTTGTGGTAAGTGTATGGACGTTTGTCCTAAAGGGTTAATAACTGAAAAACCTGTTAAAAACAAAGTATTTGTATCTTGCAATAGCAAAGATTTTGGTAAAGCTGTAAAAGATAAATGTAGTGTAGGTTGTATAGGTTGTGGAATATGTGAGAAATCGTGTCCATTTGACGCTATACATGTAGAAGATAAAATAGCTAAAATCGATTATAGTAAATGCGTACAATGTATGATATGTGTTGAGAAATGTCCAACAAAAGCAATAAAAGGTAATTTAAATGATAGAAAGAAAGTTGCAATCGAAGAAGATAAGTGTGTAGGTTGTACTATATGTAAAAAACAATGTAAGTTTGATGCAATTTCAGGAGAGTTAAAAGAAAAGCATAAGGTAGATACAGACAAATGTGTAGGATGTCATCTATGTGTTCAAAAATGTCCTAAAAAGGCTATTAAAATTTTATAATGTGGATATTATAGAGATATGGATATTTTTCCATATCTCCTATTTTTTTTAGAAAAAATAAAAATTGTAACTAGAGTGTAACAAAAACGTTCGACATTAACGTTGAATTTTTTACAATATAATGATAAACTAAATAAGTATCAAAAATGAGGTGAATTAATGAATATAATATTGGCATCAGGATCGCCTAGAAGACGAGAAATTTTAGAAAATGCAAATCTTAAATTTTCTGTCATAAGTAGTGATATAGATGAAAGAATATTTGAAGATGAGGAGCCTATACAACTAGTTTTAAGACTAGCATTTGAAAAATGTATGAGTGTTGCTCAAAATAATCCAAGTGACTTAGTTATTGGAGCTGACACGATTGTTGTTTTAGACAATGAAATTTTAGGGAAACCTAAAAATGAAGAAGAAGCTTTTGATATGTTAAGCAAATTATCAAATAGAGAACATCAGGTAATAACAGGAATGAGCATAGTAAACTTAGAAAAGGAAAAGAAGATAGTGGACTATGCTATAAGTAATGTTAAATTTAAAAAATTAACTGACCAAGACATAAAGGATTACATAAATACTAAAGAGTGCTTGGATAAAGCTGGATCCTATGGGATACAGGGATATGGAGCTCTATTAGTTGAAGAAATAAAGGGAGATTATTTTAATATAGTTGGATTACCAATATCTAAGTTAAGTGATATTCTTAAAATAAATTTTAAAATAAATCTTTTTAAATAATTCTAGGGAGGTAGTTTTTGATGGAGTCATCAAATTTATGTATTAGTGTAAAGGAGATGGCATTAGAAGAAAGACCTAGAGAAAAAATGCTTACACAAGGAGAAAAAAGCTTATCTAATGCTGAATTATTAGCAATCATTTTGAGGACAGGAACTAAAAAACAAAGTGTTTTAGAATTAGCAAATTATATAATAAATAAAGATCGACAAGGAATAAGATGGCTAAATGATATAACTATACAAGAGTTATGTGAAATTGATGGTATAGGATTATCTAAAGCGGCGCAAATAAAAGCGGCTTTAGAATTAGGTATAAGAATAGCTAGTGCAAAACCCACAAAATATAAAATCACAAACCCATGGGATATTTATAAATATTACATGGATAGTTTACGGTATTTAAATAAAGAAGTTTTTAAAACAATTCTTTTGAATACAAAAAACGAAGTAATATGTGATATAGATGTTTCGGTAGGAACTCTTAACATGTCAGTGGTTCATCCAAGAGAAGTGTTTAGAGAAGCTATAAAAAGAAGTAGTAATAAAATTATTCTTATGCATAATCATCCATCAGGATCAATTGAACCATCTCATGAAGATAAGAATGTAACGTCTAGATTAGTAAAATGTGGCGAATTAATAGGTATTGAAGTCATTGACCATATAATAATAGGTGATGGGCTTTATTACAGTTTTAAGGAAAATATGATAATTTGATGGATATATGTGAAAGGAGCTTGAAATTATGGCAAAGAAAGAAAAGAAAGAGAAAAAAGGATTCAAATCTTTATTTGGATTTAATAAAATGTCTAAGGACATGGGAATAGATTTAGGAACAGCAAATACATTAGTTTACATAAAAGGACAAGGTATAGTAGTTAGAGAACCTTCAGTTGTAGCTATAAGAGATGATAGCAAGTCTGTTTTAGCAGTTGGAGAAGAAGCGAAAAGAATGATAGGTAGAACACCTGGAAACATAGTAGCTATAAGACCTATGAAAGACGGAGTTATAGCAGATTTCGATGTTACGCAAGCAATGTTAAGCTACTTTATAAAAAAAGCAGCATCTAACAAAGGTGTAGTTAGTCCAAGAATAGCAATATGTGTACCTTTCGGTGTAACAGAAGTAGAAAAGAGAGCTATAGAAGAAGCTGCTAGACAAGCAGGAGCAAGAGATGCATATCTTATAGAAGAACCTATGGCAGCTGCTATAGGAGCTGGACTTAGAGTTGAAGAGCCAGAAGGAAACATGGTAGTAGATATAGGTGGAGGTACTTCAGAAATAGCTGTAATATCTTTAGGTGGTATAGTTACTGCTAAATCTATAAGAGTAGGTGGAGATGAGTTTGACGAGTCTATAGTAAACTATGTTAAAAAAGAGTACAACTTAATGATAGGTGAAAGAACAGCAGAAGACGTTAAAATACAAATAGGATCAACGTTTAAAGAGGATTCAGAAGAAACTATGCAAATAAGAGGTAGAGACTTAATATCAGGACTTCCTAAAACTGAGCATATATCATCATCACAAGTTAGAGAAGCATTAAAAGAGCCTATAACATCTATAGTAGATGCTATTAAATCAACTTTAGAAAAAACTCCACCAGAATTATCTTCAGATATAATGGAAAACGGAATAATGCTAACTGGAGGTGGAGCTTTACTTAGAGGGCTTGACAAGTTAGTAAAAGAGCAAACTGGAATGCCTGTTCATATAGCTGAAAATCCTTTAGACTGCGTTGCATTAGGTACTGGAAAATCTGTAGAAGATCAAGAAATATTTGAAAAAGTATTAATGATGAACAATAGTAGAAGATAATTTAAAGTTGGTGATAGGGTGAAACTAAATAATAAGAAAAAAAATAATAGAAAATATAACGTTAAAGTGGTAGCAACTATAGGGGTTGCTATCACTTTAATTGGAATTGTAGGAATATCAATAGGCAGATACTCTAAAGGTGGAATTAAAGGAAGTGGAGTTGTATTAAGTTCGATATCAGCAATTGAAAGTAACTTAAACAAAGGATTTACTTTTATTAAAGACGGTACAAGCAACATATTTAAATTTAAAGAAAATGCAAATAAAGTTGACAAATTAGAAAAAGAAAATGAAAAATTAAAACAAGAAATAATTAATTTAAAAGAAGAATCATCGACTGCTCAATCTCTGCAAAGTTTAAAAAAATCACTAAACTTTATAGATGAAAAATACAAAAAGAATATGATAAGTGCACAAGTAGTAGGGAAAAATGATGGAAATTGGTATAAGTCATTTGTAATAGGTGCAGGAAAGAACGATGGAGTTAAAAAAGATAGCGTTGTAGTTGGAGGAAATGGATTGGTTGGGGTTGTTTACGAAGTTTCTGATAACTATAGTAAAGCTATTTCTTTATTAGATACAAAATCATCAGTAAGCTTCCAATTACTAAAAGATCCTAAAAGTAAAGGAGTAATAAGTCAGGAGGCTAATGAAAATAAAAACTATAAAGCAGAAGGTTTATTAGAAGGTTATATGTTCTCAACTTCATATGATGTACTTCCGGGAGATGTTGTTGTGACATCAGGACTAGGTCTATATCCACAATCAATACCTATTGGAACAGTTGAAAAAGTTATTGATGACAAGAACAAAGGTTTAAAAAATGTAATAGTAAAACCATATGCCGACTTCAAAAACATTGATGATGTTGTAGTTATCGAACCAAGAAATATAAATTAGAAGGAGAAACTACAAATGAAAAGAATATTACTTTTTCTTATTGGTGTTTTGATAGTCATAGTAGAAGGTAGTATCACTAATTATGTTGATATACTTGGAGTTAGTGTAAACTTTCTTCTAATATATATGACGATAATATCTTTGTACTTAGATGATATAGAAGCTGTTACAATAGCTATTTTATTAGGTTTTGTAAAAGATATAGCAATGGGTAGTATATTTGGCGTTAATGCTTTGATTTTAGCTGTAATAGCATACGGAATAAGCAATTTAAATGATAAAATATATAAAAATAGCTATATAACTGTTTTTGCATTAGTTTTTATAACAAGTTTAATAGATTCTATTGTAAATATAGTTCTTTTAGGGACGGTATACCAGACTTATGATATTTTACATATCTTCGTTAAGGGGATATGTACAGTGCCACTTGTAAATAGTATAGGTAGTTTAATTTTTTATTACGTTTTCAAGGGGTCAATCCTTAAATTGAAAAGAGATTAGTGGTGATTAAATGGATGAAAATAAAAGATTTGATAGACTTGATATAATAAAGTATATAATTATTGTAGTTCTATGTATTATACTTGCAAAAATTATATATATGACGACATTTAAACATGAACATTATAATGAGTTAGCTAGTAATAAAACATATAAAGAGATTCCGATAAAGGCTCCAAGAGGAGAAATAAAAGATAGATATGGGCGTACACTAGCTTCTAACAGAAACTCTTTCACTATTCATGTGTCTAATGATGGAGTTAACAAAAAAGATAAAAATGGAAAAACTAAAGCTAATGAAATTTCATTGGAGCTAATCAATTTATTAGAAAAAAATAAAGAAGAATTTATAGATGAATTTCCTATATACGTAGAAAATGGAAAGTACTTCTATACATTTGACAAGAAAATAAGAGATTATAAATTGGAAAATGAAGTTCCGTTGGAATTAAATGCTAAAGAAACTTTTTACTATATAGTTGATAAAGCTATAAAGGAAAATAAAATAGATTCATCTGTAAGAAATTTAGAACCAGCTGAAATTCAGAAAAAATTAAACTCTGTAGGTATATATCCTCCAATTTTAGTTAAAGACTGGAAGTTTACAGAGCAAAGAAATAAAGAAGACTGGCTAAAAGGATATAAGATAGACAATATAAATATTAATTCAAAAAATGCATTTAAAGAAATTAGAAAATATTATGAAATACCTGGTAGCTTATCTAACACAGATGCTAGAAAAATAATGATTGTTAGAGATGCACTTAAATCTCAAGGGTTTGTTCAATACAAACCTGTAACAATAGCAAAAGATGTAAATGAAAAAACTATATCTGAAATAGAAGAAAGAGCTATAGAATTTCCAGGAGTATCAGTAGCAAAAGAACCAGTTAGGGAATATCCTGAAAAGAACTTAGCATCTCATACCTTAGGGACTATGGGGAAAATTTCAGAAGATGAACTTGCTAAAAAGCAAGAAGATGGAGATGCAAGATATAGTAAAAGTGACATAGTAGGAAAAACAGGTATTGAAAGATATTACGAAGATAAGTTAAAAGGCGAAGATGGATACAAAAAGGTTGAGGTTGACTCTGTTGGTAGAGTAAGTAAAGAGTTAGATGTAAAAGAACCAAAATCTGGAGACACTGTATATCTTAGTATAGATAAAGATTTACAAAAGGTATCTGATGATTCATTAGAAAAAATAATAAAAGCAGCAAGAGCGGGTGGAACGTTTAATAGTGTATTTGGAAACTATAGTACAGCAGGAAAAACAGCTCCATATTTAGACTCTGGAGCTATGCTAGTAATTGATGTCAAAACTGGAGATATATTAGCTTCGTCTAGTTACCCTAATTACGATCCAAACTTATTTGCAACAGGAATATCATCCGAGGAATATAAAAAATTACAACCTAAAAATCCTAATGATGTTTTATCGGCAAATCCTTTAAATAACCTGGTTACAAATGGAGCATTCCAACCGGGATCTACATTTAAGATGGTAACAGGTATGGCAGCATTAGAAGGTGGTTTAAGCCCAAATTATGCTATAAATGACCCAGGAGTAATTTATCTTGGTAATAGACCGTTTGCCGATTATGTATGGCATCATGGTAGAGGAAACCACGGATATACAAATTTATATAAAGCTATACAAGAATCTTGTAATATTTATTTCTATACTGTTGGAACTGGATATAACTGGCAGTCAAAAGAAAAACTTGGGATAGACACAGGTCCTGAGAAAATACTAGAATATGCAAAATTATTTGGATTAAATGATAATACTGGTCTTCAATCTGAAGTAGGAGAAAGTAAAGGACAAGTTCCAAATAAAGAAGATAAGCTTAAAAATACAGAAAACTCTCTAAGAATAGAATTAGATAAGAAAATGAGGGATGCTTTTACAGATATAACAAAAGCTAAAAACCCAGATGAATACAATAAAAGAATTGATGAAATTGCAAGTTGGACTAAAGACAATCCTTCAAGAAATGAAACTATGGAGAGACTTGAAAAACTTCATGTTAAAGAAGATAAAGCTACAGAAATTGCAGATTTTGCTAAATATAATTACTTTAACTTTGGAAATTGGTCAGATGCAGATACATTCAACTTAGCTATAGGTCAAGGTGAAAATGCATATACTCCAGCACAAATAGCTAGATACGTTGCAGCAATAGCTAATGGAGGTAATTTAGTAGAGGCTTCTGTAGTTGATAAAACTATATCTAGTGATTTTAAAGATGTTAAGATAGATACAAATAAGGTTGAAAAAATACCATTTAAGGATCCTAATAACTTAAAGGATTTAACTCAAGGTATGAAACAAGTTGCTAAAATAGGTGGAGGAAAAAGTGTATTTGCTAATTTCCCTATTGAAACAGCTGTAAAAACTGGTACAGCCGAAAGAAGTGGTAAGATACCTACAGAAAATGAATATGATTATTTAATTAGTCATATGGGTTCATACGGAGTATCTAAAGATGATGCTGTTAAAGAAGCTAATAAACTTTTAAAAGAATATAATGAAAAAGCTAAAGCAGAGTTTGAAAAAGAACAAAAAGCTGAAAAGCAAAAAGAAGAAAAAGAAAGCAAGTCTTTATTTGGAAAAAAAGAAGAAAAGACTGATACAAAGACAGAGGCTGAATTTGTTCCAGACAATAGTGAAGCTACAAAAGCTAGATATTTAAGAAAAGCAATAAAAGAATTAAATCCTAAATTAACAGATGAACAAATAGATGCATATAAGCAAGATTATCCATCGTTTGCTTGGTCAGTAGGTTTTGCTCCAGCTAATGATCCAGAGATAGCTGTTGTAACTGTTTTACCTAAGGGTAATTCAAGTAGTCTTGCGCTACCTCCTATGAGAGAAGTTATGGGACAGTATTTTGGATTAATAGATGAAAAGAAAAATAAAGAAGAAAAAGCAAATAAAGAAGCAGAAGCTGCAAAAGAACAAGATGGCAATGCGATGAATTTTGCATCTCAGTTAAAAAAATAGAAGGATTTGAAAAAAAATTGGAGAATATATAAAGTGAGATATAGCTTTGGAGGTATAAAATGTCTTTTAAAGCAACAAATGAGGAATTAGTGGAATTTAAAGGAAATAAAAGAGGCATAGTTATTAATGTAAAAAGAAAGGCATCGTTTGAAGAAATTAGACAATGCATAATAGATAAAATAGAAACATCTATAGGTTTTTTCAATGGAGCTAAAATTTATTCTATAAATTATAATCATTTAAGTGATGTTGAATTACTTCGATTAAAAGAAGATATAACTTCAAGATTTGATATTGAGTTTATAGAAGAGGAAATTAAGATACCATATGCTTATCATGATACTAAATATGTAAACAATATGCGTTCTGGAGAAAATGTAGAATTTGAAGGAGATGTAGTTGTAATGGGTGATATGAAACCAGGTTGCCAAGTTATGGCTACAGGAAGCGCTGTTGTAATGGGCAACATAAGCCCAGGAGCTAAAGTCATTGCATATGGAAATGTAGTTGTAATGGGTAAAGTTGAAGGATTTATACATGCAGGGTCAAAGGGTAATAAAAATGCTTATATAGTAGCTAACAATTTAAATCCTATGGTTTTAAAGATTGCAAATTATATAGCTGAAGCGCCTGAAGAGGAATATTCGCCAAGTGATGATATAAATCCTGAAATAGCATTTACAAACAATGAAACAATAGTTATAGAAAATTATTTACCCAAAAAAATAAATAGATAGTTAATGTAGGAGGGGGTAGTATTATGAGTGAAGTTATAGTTATAACATCAGGCAAAGGTGGAGTTGGAAAAACTACAACAACTGCAAACTTAGGAACTGCTTTAAGTTTAGAAAATAAAAAGACGGTTGTAGTTGATGCTGATATAGGCCTTAGAAATTTAGATGTTGTAATGGGTCTTGAAAATAGAATAGTGTATGATATTGTTGATGTTGTTGAGGGAACTTGTAGATTGAAGCAAGCTCTTATAAAAGATAAGAGATTTGATAATTTATATTTGCTTCCTGCAGCTCAAACTAGAGATAAAAATGCTCTATCTATAGAACAAATGAAAGATTTATGTGATAAGTTAAGAGAGTCATTTGATTTTATAATTATAGATTGCCCAGCAGGAATAGAACAAGGATTTAAAAATGCTATAGCTGGAGCAGACAGAGCTATAGTTGTAACTAACCCTGAAATATCTGCAGTGAGAGATGCAGATAGAATAATAGGCCTTTTAGAAGCTAACGAAGTAAAAGATATACGCTTAGTTATAAATAGAATTAGAAATGAAATGGTTAAGCGTGGAGATATGATGGATAAACAAGATATAGTTGAAATTCTTGCTATAGACTTAGTTGGATTAGTTCCTGATGATGAAACTATAATAGTTTCTACTAATAAAGGGGAACCTGCAATATTAGACTCAAGATCTAATGCAGGACAAGCCTATAAAAATATTGCAAAGAGAATTTTGGGAGAAGATATACCTCTTATGCAAGTAGAAGAAGAAACTAATATACTAACTAAAATTAAGAAGATGTTTGGAATGGCTAAGTAGTGAAGGGGGATAAATTCATGTTAGATTTATTTAAGATGTTTTCTAACGAATCTAAAACTAGTAAGAATGTAGCAAAAGAAAGGCTTAAACTAGTTTTAGTGCATGATAGAATAGACTGTTCTCCACAGCTTCTAGACCTTATTAAGTCAGATATACTTAAAGTTATTGCAAATTATGCTGAGATAGAAGAAGACGGATTAGAAATAAAAATGGCTAAATCTAGAAGTGATGAAGAAGATGGTCCTATATCAGCATTAGTTGCTAACATACCATTAAAGAATATAAAAGAAAGAAGTAGATAGAAAAATGGGGGGAGCGTATTAGCAAACCCCTTTTTGCATTAACACAAATGATACTACGTAGGTATTGTCACAAATAAGAAAGATGGTGATAACATGTTTGATTTTAGATCAATGTTTAAATTAATTAAAGAGCTTGATTGGAGGCTAATTGCGCTAGTTGTTTGTATATTTGGATTCGGGCTTGTTATATTAAGTAGTGCAACTCATGCAACTACTACAGGGAATTATGCTCAGATAACCAAACAAGGATTAGCATTCTTGCTTGGTATGGGGCTTATATTTGTAATACTGCTATTTGACTATAATTTTCTAGGGAAGTATTACAAAGCATTATATATAATTAGTATAATACTATTAGTATTAGTATGGATACCAGGAATAGGAAAGGCTAATGCAGGGGCTAGATCGTGGTTACATTTAGGACCTTTAGACTTTCAAACGTCAGAATTAGTTAAATTAACTTTTATACTAAGTTATGCAAAAATTGTTGAAGAAAAGAAAGGTAAATTAAAGACAATAAAAGATATAGTATCTCTTGCATTATATGCTGCACCTATAATATTACTTTTACTTGTACAGCCAGACTTAGGAACGGCTATAGTATTTTGTTGTATAATAGGAGGAATGTTGTTTACTGCTGGACTTAATGATAAAATAATTAAAAGAGGTCTTATAGCAATAGTTGTAGTTATGCCTCTTATGTATATGGTAATGGCTCCCCATCAAAGAATAAGAATAGATGCTTTCTTACACCCAGAGGATGTTACTTTACCTGGTAACTATCAAGTTATGCAGTCAATGATAGCTATAGGCTCAGGTGGACCTACGGGTAAAGGGTTATATGAAGGAACTCAAAATCAAAATGACTTCTTACCAGTTCAAGATAGTGACTTTATATTTGCGGTTATAGGCGAAGAGTTAGGGCTTATTGGAATGTTTGTAATAATTTTACTGTATGGATTATTTTTAATAAGGATGATCGTTATTGCAAAAGAAGCCAAAGATTTCTATGGAACCTTAATAGTTATTGGGGTAGCGAGCATGTTTGCTTATCAGGTTATACAGAATATTGGAATGACTGTTGCTGTAATACCTGTTACAGGAGTAACATTACCATTTGTTAGTTATGGAGGAAGTTCTCTTATGACATCTTTAGCTAACTTAGGTCTTGTACTAAATGTAGGTATGAGAAGAAAGAAAATAAATTTCTAATATATTAGGGGTGACGTATGAATATAGCATTAATAGCACATGATGAAATGAAAAACACTATGGTTGGATTTTGTATAGGATATGAATCTATTTTATGCAATTATGGATTATATGCTACAGGGACTACAGGAAAAAGAATAGAAGATGAAACTAAGTTAAAGATAAAAAGATTAGCTTCAGGACCTCTTGGAGGAGATCAACAAATAGGGTCATTAATAGTTTCTCAAGATATTGATTTAGTAATATTTTTAAGAGATCCAATGACAGCTCAAGCTCATGAACCAGATATACAAGCTTTAATTAGACTTTGTGATGTGTACCATGTACCTATTGCTACTAATCTTGCTTCAGCTGAGATTTTTATTAAAGCATTAGATAGAGGAGAACTTTCTTGGAGAGAAGTTAGAAAGACAAATACTCAACGTATGTAAATATATAAATAAAAAAGCTAGCTCAATTGAGCTAGCTTTTTTATTTATATATTTATTTAATTGCTTCAGCGAACTTAACACCGAAATCAAAACATTCTTGTAAAGTCTCATCACTTGGGAAGAATTTCTTCTTAAGTGTTTCAACAGGCATCTTGAATCCCATATTTTTAACAAGTAGCTCAGCCATAGTTATACCTTCACCACTCCATCCATAAGATCCGAATACTCCAGCAAATTTACCTTGATTAGCCATAGGATCTATTAGAGAGAAAGCATCCCACATAGGTTTAACCATAGTTCTGTTTATTGTTGGAGAACCAAATAATATACCTTTAGACATTACCATAACATCATGAAGTTCTGCTAAATCCATATTTTCTATATCATATAAAGTAGCATCTTCACCTGTTGATTTTATACCTTCGTATATTTTTTCAGCCATTAATTTTGTATTAGTATAAGCTGATAAGTATAATACAGCTACTTGGTCTTGGTTAGTTGTATTAACAGTTTCAGTAGACCACTCTACATATCTTTTAACTTGAGCCATAGGGTCTTTGCTTAATATAGGACCGTGAGAAGTTAATATAGTATCAAAATCTAATCCTAATTCAACAACCTTGTTTACAGCTTTTAAAACATGCTTAGAGAATGGCTTAACTATACAATCAAAGTAGTGTTTAGCTGATTTTAAGTAATCTTCACTGTCTATTACATCTGGATCTACGCTTGCAAAGTGACATCCGAAAGCATCACAAGTAAGTAATGTTTTATCTTCTTCTATATAAGTAAACATTGTGTCCGCCCAGTGTAAGAATGGTGCAGATATGAATTTTAAAGTTCTTTTACCTATGTTTAAAGTTTCCCCATCTTTTATAACATGACACTTAAATGGTCTGTTAACTTGTTCAGCTAAGTACATTTTAGCTGCATTTGTACATATAACTTCTACATCTGGATTTATATCAAGTATATACTTTAAACTACCAGCATGATCTGGCTCAGTATGATGTATAACAACATAATCTAATTCTTCTATTTTTGTTAAAGATGATAATTTTTCGATAAATTCACCTTTAAAGTTTGGTTTTACAGTATCAAATAATACTTTCTTTTCATCGTCTATAAAATAAGCATTATAAGTTGTACCAAATTCAGTTTCCATTATGATGTCAAAGATTTTTAAGTCTTTATCTATAACACCAGTCCAATAAATATCTTTTTTAATTTCAAAAGCTTCCTTCATAAAAAAATCCTCCTAAACCGTGATTAATAAAATACGTAATTATATTTAAAATATACCCATTAATAAAACTTTAAAACATATTGTATACAAAAAACTTGAAAAATTCTCAAAACTTTTGCACTCAATACTATATTAACAAAAAATAGTAAAGTTTTGTATATAATAAACTACAAATTGCAAATATATAAGTAATTATATTTTGATACATCTTAGTATATCGTGTATAATAATATTTATGTTTATATACTGAAATAAACTTACGGAGGATTTTTATGAATAAAAAAGTAGACTTGAAGAGGATTCTTAAAAAGGTTGAAAAACCTGCTAGATATTTAGGAAATGAAGTAAATTCGATACATAAAGATACAACAAATGAAAATCTTATAAGATATGCTCATTGTTTCCCTGATCTTTATGAAGTAGGAATGAGCCATTTAGGTAGTCATATATTATATGACGTTATAAATAGAGATGAAGATGTATTTTGTGAAAGAGTATATGCTCCAAGTGTAGATATGGAAGAAAAAATGCGCGAAAATAATATTCCTTTATTTGCACTAGAGTCAAGAGAAGCTATAACTAATTTTGACTTTTTAGCTTTTACACTTCAATATGAATTATCATATACTAATATTTTAAATATGATGGATTTAGCAAAAGTTGAAATACTTGCTAAAGATAGAAAGCTAGATGATCCATTTATATTAGTTGGAGGACCTTGTGCTTATAATCCAGAACCTATGGCAGACTTTGTTGATATAGTTGTTTTAGGAGAAGGGGAAGAAGTTAACTTAGAAATAGTTAATAGATATAAAGAATGGAAGAAAAATAAGACTACTAGAGATGAGTTCTTATTAGATATAGCTAACATAGAGGGTGTATATATACCTAAGTTCTATGATGTATCTTACAATGAAGACAATACTATAAAAGAAGTTAAAGCTAATAGAGAGGGAGTACCACAAAACCCTCACAAAAGAATAATTAAAGATATGGATTTAGTAGAGTATCCAGAAAAACTTATAGTACCATTTATAGATACTGTGCATGATAGAATAGTTTTAGAATTATTTAGAGGATGTACAAGAGGATGTAGATTCTGTCAGGCTGGTATGATATACAGACCTATAAGAGAAAAGAGCTTAGACAGATTAAAAGAAATATTAGAAAAATTAGTTAAGAATACTGGATATGATGAAATATCATTATCTTCATTAAGTACAAGTGATTACAGCAATTTGTCGGAGCTTACAGATTACTTAGTAGAAGAATATGCGTCTAAAAATATAGGAATATCTTTACCTTCTCTTAGATTAGATAATTTCTCTATGGAAATAGCTGAGAAGATACAACAAGTAAGAAAATCAGGACTTACTTTTGCTCCAGAAGCTGGAACTCAAAGAATGAGGGACGTTATAAATAAAGGTGTAACAGAAGAAGACCTAGAAAATGCTACAAGAAAAGCATTTGAAATGGGATGGAATAGTGTAAAATTATACTTTATGATAGGACTTCCAACTGAAACATATGATGATTTAGATGGAATAGCAAATCTTGCTTATAAAGTTATAGATATATACAGAGACGTTAATGGTGGTAAATTAAGAAGAGCATTTGGAGTAACTGTTAGTACTTCAACATTTGTTCCTAAGCCTTTTACACCATTCCAATGGCATGGACAAGATACTACAGAGCAAGTTAGAGAAAAGCAAAGACATTTAGTTAAAAAATTAAAGAATGGAAATATTAAATATAACTATCATGATTCAAAAACTAGTTTAATGGAAGCGGTTATTGCTAGAGGAGATAGAAAACTAGGTAAGGTTATATACGATGCATATAAAGCTGGTGCTAAGTTTGATGGATGGGCTGAACACTTTAAGCTAGAAATATGGGAAGAAGCAATGGAAAATAATAATCTTGAAATAGCTTTCTATGCAAATAGAGAAAGAGATTATGAAGAAGTATTCCCTTGGGATCATTTAGATGTTGGAGTTAATAAAAAGTTCTTAATTAGAGAAAATGAGCAATCAAAGCAAGAAAAAGTAACAGTTGATTGTAGACATAAATGTAATGGATGTGGAATAAACACTCATACTATAGGAAAGGGGATGTGCTAATTATGAGTAAAATAATAAGATGTAAATTTAAAAAAGAAAATGACATGATATATATATCGCACCTTGATTTACAAAGATTATTACAAAGAGCTTTTAGAAGAGCTGAAATACAATTATCATATTCTCAAGGATTTAACCCACACCCTAAGATGAGTTATGGACATGCACTAGCACTTGGTACAGAAAGTCAAGGGGAGTACTTAGACGTTGAAATAGAAGATGATTTAAGTGCTGATGAATTTATGGAAAAAATAAATACTGCTATGCCAGATGGTATAAAATTTATAAATACAAAGGAAATAACTAAAGAAGTTCCATCATTAGCATCTACTATAGAATATGGTGAATATATGTTTACGATAGAAGTAGATAAAGAACTATCTAAAGAGTTTATAAAAACTAAAGTAGCAGAATTAATGAATAAAGAAGAAATTATAATAAGTAAGAAAAATAAAAAAGGAAAAACTGTAGAAGTTAACATCAGACCTATGATAAAGAATTTTGATGTTATAGATGTTGAAGATAGAGTTATAACTTTAGAATCAACTATGGCTACAGGATCTAAGGCGAATTTAAATACTAATATATTTATACCTAAAATGTTAGAAGTATTTGAACTAGATATTGATCCATTAGATGTAGATATATTAAGAAGAGAATTATATATAGTTAAAGATGGAGAGTTAGTAACTCCAATGTAGAAAAGAGGTGGATATCCACCTCTTTTCTGATATCGAGAGTGGGGTGCTCGATTGTGCTATATATGTCTCCTTCACACGACGTGCGTTGCATGTAAAGTGTTACACAAACACACATATCACAATCTTCGCATTTTATTAAAATAGATATAAGAAAAGATTATGGATATTCGATGAAGGTGAATTAAGGAAAGGATAGGAAGTGAGCTTTTGAAAAATATTGTTATAGAGTCATTGGTTAATTCTCAAAAGGTAGCTGTGTTAGAAGATGGAAAGTTAAGTGAACTTTTTATAGAGAGTGGTTCAAGTAAGAATGTTTCTAATATTTATAGAGGTGTTGTAAAAAAGGCATTAAAAGGTATAGAAGCTTATTTTGTTGATATTGGAAGTGACAAGCTTGCATATTTAAGCATGAAGAAAAATGAAGAGGTCAAATGTGGACAAGATATTTTGGTTCAAGTAAATAAAGAAGCTATAGGGACAAAAGGTGCAAAACTTAATACTGAAATAAGTTTTGCAGGAAGATACTTAGTTTATATACCCTCAAATGATAGGCTTACTATATCAAATAAAATAAAATTAGAAAAAGAAAGATTTAGATTAAAAAAGATAGTTCAAGGCGTTGATGAAGAGTTTACAGGGATTATAAGAACTGAAGCGGTTGGATGTTCAAAAGAAGAAATTGAACAAGATATATTTGATTTAAAAGAAAAATACAACAGTGTTTTAAAAGAATATAAGTTAGGCATAGGACCTAAACTTTTATACAAGGACCTTGATTTTGCATCTAAATATATAAAAGACAATGTTAATGATAATGTTTTAAAAATTATTGTAAATAATAATGAGAAGTACGAAGAACTAAAAAATATATTAGGTCGTATAGATAAAAATTATAAAGATAAATTATTATTAGAAAACAATAAGGATGTATTTGACCTACATTCAGTTCAATCACAGATAGATAAATACTTAAATAGAAAAGTATGGTTAAAGAGTGGTGGATACTTAATAATAGATAAGACTGAAGCTCTAACAGTAATAGATGTCAATACAGGAAAATTTACTGGAAACTCTAATTTAGAAGAAACAATATATAAAACTAATTTAGAGGCAGCTATAGAAATTTCTAAACTTTTAAGGATTAGGGACATAGCAGGTATAATAGTTGTAGATTTTATAGATATGCAAAAAAATGAATATAAAAAAAATCTATTAGAAGTTTTAAGCAATGAAACAGATAAAGATAGAAGAAAAACAAATGTTATGGGGATGACAAAACTTGGGTTAGTTGAAATTGCTAGGAGAAGAGAAAAAGATTCTATAGATAATTACTATCTTAGTGAATGTTTTGTATGTAAAACTGGAGAAAGTATAAAGTCAATTAATAGAATTTTAGACGAAATAGAAAAGGAAGTAATGCGAACAAAAGAACATACTTCGTATAGACAAGTTAAAATAGAGTTAAATCCTTATGTTTCAGATAAAATAAACCAAAATTATAAATATAAAATTGATAGCATAAGCAAGAAATACAATGTAAAAATAGATATAGATAAAAAAGCTGAAATTCAACATGAAAATATGAATATTATTTTTAATAGTTAGTTGACAGTTTATATAAATTATAGTATTATTTATAAATGTAGTGCCGCTCAATAAAGGTTTGTAAATCTCTTATGAGTACCTTGTATTGGCGAGTTTGAGACCGAGGAGGTGTATTTATGTACGCTATAGTTAAAACTGGAGGAAAGCAATACAAAGTTGCTGAAGGTGATGTAATCTTCGTAGAGAAGTTAAACGCTAACGAAGGTGATGTAGTTACTTTAAACGAAGTATTAGCTTGTTCTAAAGATGGAAACTTAGTAGTTGGAGCTCCAACTGTTGATGGTGCATCTGTAACTGCTAAAGTTGTAGAGCAAGGTAAAGCTAAGAAAGTTATAGTTTTCAAATATAAAGCTAAAAAAGACTACAGAAGAAAGAACGGACATCGTCAAGCTTACACTAAGTTAGTAGTTGAAAAAATAAACGCTTAATTGTAATTGCCATGATAAAAGTTAAATATTATCAAAACGACGATTTCATGCTTAAAGGTTTTTGTCTTAATGGACATGCTGACTATGCAGAACTTGGTTCTGATATTGTATGTGCTGCGGTCACATCCAACGCATTATCAGTTATAAATTCTTTAAGTACATTGCAAAAAATTGAATTTGATAAAGTTGTAGGCCAAGAAGGTCACATTGAATGCATTGTTAAAGATGAATATCTAGACAAAGCTCAATTGTTACTGCAACATTTTCAATTAGCTATTAGTGAAATTAAAAGGGAATACCCAAAAAATATAAAAATTCTAAAAAAGTAGGAGGTGACTCCAGAATGTTAAAAATGAACTTACAATTACTTGCATCTAAGAAAGGGGTAGGATCTTCTAAGAACGGTAGAGATTCTGTTTCTAAAAGATTAGGTGTTAAGAGATTCGATGGACAAGTTGTAACTGCTGGAAGTATAATAGTTAGACAAAGAGGAACTAAGATACATCCAGGAACTAACGTAGGTAAAGGTGGAGATGACACTTTATTCGCATTAGTTGACGGTGCTGTTAAATTCGAAAGAAAAGACAAGAAAAGAAAAAAAGTAAGTGTATACCCAGTTGCTGAGTAATACGCTAAAAAAAGGAGTGTTCATACACTCCTTTTTTACTTACTAAGAAACTATATTAAATTAAAGTTTTTTATAAATTATAGAGCTAATTTAAATTGATTTATAAAAAGTAAAAAAGACTTTTGAGCAACGGACAAAGTCGTTGGCGACATGAGCGAAGCGAATTTTTAAAATATAATGATTAAAATAGCTCGGAGAGAATTTATATTATAGATTGTGGCAAATATAAATAAAAAAGCTTTAAAAAAGAAGGTGAATTAATATGTTTATAGATAAGGCTAGGATATTTGTAAAAGCTGGAAACGGTGGTAACGGATCAGTATCTTTTAGAAAAGAAAAATACGTTCCAGCAGGAGGACCAGACGGAGGAGACGGAGGTCGTGGAGCTAGTATAATATTTAAAGTTGATTCAGGATTAAGAACATTAATGGATTTTAAATATCAAACTAAGTATTCTGCACAAGCTGGTGGAGATGGAACTAAAAAAAGACAAGCTGGTAAAAACGGTGAAGATTTAGTTTTATTAGTTCCTCCAGGAACAATAATAAGAGACGAAGCAACAGGTCTTATAATAGCTGACTTAAAAGAAGAAGGCGATGAAGCAGTAGTTGCAAAAGGTGGAAGAGGTGGAAGAGGAAATCAACACTTCGCCAATGCAATAAGACAGGCTCCTGCTTTTGCTAAATCAGGAACTGATGGAGAAGAAAAGTGGATAATATTAGAGTTAAAAATGATAGCTGATGTTGGTTTATTAGGCTTCCCAAATGTAGGTAAATCAACATTCTTATCAGTAGTAACTAAAGCTAAACCAAAAATAGCTAACTATCATTTCACAACTTTAACACCAAATTTAGGAGTTGTACAAACTAAGTTTGGCGAAAGTTTTGTACTTGCTGATATACCAGGACTTATAGAAGGTGCTGCAGAAGGTATAGGATTAGGTCATGATTTCTTAAGACACGTTGAAAGAACTAAGGTATTAATCCATATAGTCGATATATCAGGAATAGAAGGCAGAGATGCTTTAGAAGATTTTGATAAAATAAATGATGAGTTAAAGTTATATAATGAAAAGTTATCTACTAGACCTCAAGTTGTTGTTGCTAACAAAATAGACATAATGGAAGATGAAAGTAACTTTGAAAACTTTAAGAATGAATTAGAGTCAAGAGGATACAAAGTATTCAAAATGTCTGCAGCAACAAGACAAGGAATTGATGATGTTATAGCTTATGTTGCTCAATTATTAAACGAAGTTGAAGACGTTGAGTTAGTAACTGAAGAAGAAATGTATAGACCAGAATTAGTTGAAGAAACTGAAGATGGACTAGAAGTTGAAATAGAAGATGGAGTATATGTTGTTACAGGTAAAGCTTTAAGAAGAATAATGTACTCTGTTAACTTTGAAGATATGGAATCTGTTCAGTTCTTCCAAAAATCTATGGAATCTCAAGGTGTATTTGATAAACTAAGAGAAATGGGCATAGAAGATGGAGATACTGTTAAGATATACGATATAGAATTCGAATTCTATAATTAAAACTAATTAAAGACGTAAAGAGGTGGACACATGTTAAAAGGTAAGCAAAGAGCATACTTAAGATCTGTTGCTAACACTTTAAAACCTATAACTCAAATAGGTAAAGAAGGAGTTACAGAAAGCTTTTTAGATCAATTAGAAGATATGTTAAAAGCTAGAGAAATAGTTAAAGTTTCTATATTAGAAAATGCTGGATTAGATGCTAAAGAAACTGCAAATGCTATATGCGAAGCTATAAGAGCAGAATTTGTTCAAGCTATAGGATTTAAGTTTACTATATATAAAAGAAATGAAGAAGATCCAAAGATAATATTCCCAGGACACGAGCAAGCGAAAGCTAAAAAAGTTGATAATACAGTGTCTAAAAAAGGAAGACCAACTAAAAAATCTAGAAGATAATTTATGAGATACCCAATTTAACTGGGTATCTTTTTTTGTGAAATTTTAAAATTCAAAAAAGTAGAAAAAATGATTGAAATGTGTTAATATATCATAAATAATGGGTAACTGCTATATTATAATTTAAAACTAGACACAAGAAATTAAGAAATTTATTTAAAATACATTATTTTTTAAGGAGAAAAGAGATGAGAGTTGTAATTATTGGTGGAGTAGCAGCTGGAATGAGTGCTGCTGCAAAATTAAAAAGAATGAAACCTGATTATGAAGTAGTTGTATATGAAAAAACAGATGTTGTATCATTTGGAGCATGTGGACTTCCATATTTTGTTGGTGGCTTCTTCGATGATCCTCAAAATATGATAGCAAGAGCGCCTGAAAAGTTTGTTGAAAGTGGAATAGACTTAAAAATATTCCATGAAGTAACTTCAATTGATACTGATTCAAAAAAATTAAAAGTTCAAGATGTAAAAAATGGAGAAATATTTGAAGATTCATATGATAAATTAATGATAGCAACAGGGGCTAGTAGCATAATACCTCCTATAAAAAATGTTAAACTTGAAAATGTGTCAACATTAAAGAGTTTAGATGATGGTATAAAAGTTAAAGAACTAATGAATAGAGATGAAATAAAAAAAGTTGCTATAATTGGTGCAGGATTTATAGGTCTTGAAGCAGTTGAAGCAGCTAAAAAATTAGGGAAAGAAGTAACGGTATTCCAGCTAGAAGATAGAATTTTACCTCAAGTATTTGACAAAGAACTTACTGATATATTAGAAGAAGAAATTAAAAATCATAATGTTGATTTAAGATTACAGGAAATAGTTAGTGAGTTAGTTGGAGAAGAAAAAGTTAAAAAGGTTATAACAAATAAAGGTGAATATGATGCAGATTTAGTTATAATAGCAACTGGAGTAAGACCGAACACAGCCTTTTTAAAAGATAGTAAAGTTAGCATGCTACCAAATGGAGCAATTATTGTTGATGAGTTTGGAAAAACTTCAGTAGAAGACATATATGCAGCGGGTGACTGTGCAACTATAAAAAATATAGTAACAGGTAAAGATTCATATGTTCCACTTGCAACAGGTGCTAATAAATTAGGAAGAATAGTTGGAGAAAATTTAGCTGGCGCTAATAATAGTTTCCAAGGGTCTTTAGGGTCTAGTTGTATAAAAATTATGGATATGGAAGCTGCATGTACAGGATTAACAGAAGTACAAGCAGAAAAGTTAGGAATAAAGGTTAAATCTAAGTTTATATCAGACTTTAACCAAACTAATTATTATCCAGGAAGAAATAAAATGTATGTAAAGCTTGTATATGATGCTGATACAAAAGTTATATTAGGAGGACAAGTTGCAGGATATAAAGATGCTGTTCAAAGATGTAATGTAATAGCTGCATCTATATTTGGAAAATTAACAACTAGCCAATTAGGTATGCTAGATTTATGTTATGCACCACCATTTGCAAGAACATGGGATATACTTAATGTAGCAGGTAATGTATCTAAATAATTAAAATATAAAACTGATAGTAATACTTATTAAAGGATTACTATCAGTTTTTTGCGTTTAAGGAAAATATATTCAATAGAAAGTTTTAAACAATCATTAAAAATATGAATAATAACCACTTATAATATTAATTTTACTTATGATAAAAGCAATAGTAAAATAATACTTGGAATTGATAAGATAAATTAATTTATATTATAGATGGAGGTTATATATATGGAAAATACAGTAGAAGCTATTGCTACCAATAATTTATTAATAATATTTTCAGCAATAGTTGTAATAGGAGTCATATTAGGTAAATTAAGTGAAAAGCTTAAATTACCAGATGTAATACTATATTTAATAGCAGGAATCATAATAGGGCCAGCAGTTTTAAACTTAATAAGTGTAGATTCATTTCCTATAGAAAACAATCTTATATTAACTTTTGGATCAGCATTTATTCTTTATGAAGGTGGCCGAGAAGTTAACTTAAAAGTTTTAAATAAAGTAAAGGTTAGTGTAGGGCTATTAGCAACATTAGGAGTTTGTAATATCAACTATAGTAGTAGGAGTTGCTACTAATAAAATTTTTGGACTTCCAATAATGACATCTTTACTTGTAGGAGGAATAATAGCATCAACAGACCCTGCAGCACTTATACCAGTATTTAAGCAAGTTACTATAAAAGATAAAATAAAGCAAACAGTAGTAAGTGAGTCGGCATTTAACGATGCAGTAGGAGCTATAATTGTAAGCACACTTCTTGCGATAGTTACATCAGGAAGCTTTTCAGCCGGAGAAAGTGCAAAAGAGCTATTAGTAGCAGTTGTTGTAGGAGTTATAGTGGGGATTATTATTGGATATATATTCTCAGTTCTTATATGTGATAATAAATGGGGAATATTCCATTCATACGCACCTATAATATCTATACTTAAAGTTATATTAGCTTATGAAATAGCAACATATTTACATGGAAGTGGATATATGGCGGTATTTATAGTTGGACTTATAGCTGGAAATAAAAAATTATTTGGATTATGGGTTCCTGAGGAATCTTTCCAATCTGAACATCACTTTAGAGAGAGTGTAGCATCTTTATGTCGTATGTCAATATTTGTGGTATTAGGTGCACATGTTGATTTAGGAGCACTAGCTAAATATTGGTTACCTTCTTTGATAGTAGTATTAGTTTTAATGTTTATTGCAAGACCACTAGTAGTATTAATTTGTACAGTATTTGATATTAAAGCTAAATGGAAAATAAACGATAAATTATTTATGATGTGGGTTAGAGAAACTGGAGTTATACCAGCTGCATTATCTGGGATAGTTGTATCGATGAAAGTTCCAGGATACGAGATAATATCTTCGATAGTATTTATGACAATACTAATAACTTTAATAGTTCAAGCTAGTACTACTAAGTTAGTAGCTAAAAAGTTAGATGTATTAGAGTTTGATGAAGAGAACTTAAAGCAAGAAAAAGCTGCATAAAAATCAAGTTAGGATGTCTTTTTAGACATCCTATTTTTTATAAAACAAAAATAGGTTAAAATTATTATTGACTCTAACACTATGTAATACCTTAATATATTTTTAAGGAGGCAAATATGTATAAAGTAAATGAAGTTTCGAAACTAAGTGGAGTAAGTATTAGGATGCTTCACCATTATGATAAAATTGGAGTTTTAATTCCTAGTAAAAAAACTGAAAAGAATTATAGGCTATATAGCGATCAAGATATAAAAAGATTATATCAAATCTTAATACTTAAAGAATTGGATTTTCCATTGAATGAAATTAAAAAAATTTTAGATGATAAAAATTTAAATAAGAAAGAAGTTTTATCATTTCAAAAAGAATTGATATTAGAAAAAAGAAATAGGTTAAATAATATAATTCAGTCTATTGATGAACAAATAAATGATTTAGGAGGAAATAAGAGTATGAGTAAAAAAGATTTTAAGGTATTTGATTATGAAAAAATTAAACAGCACGAGGAAAAATATAAAGATGAAACAAAGAGAAAGTATGGGGATAGTGATGCTTATGGTGAATGTAAACAAAAAACTAGTTCATATGGCGAAAACGATTGGAAGAAAATAAACGATGAAGCTAATAAAATTTATGAAGAATTGGCACAATTGATGGATAAATCTCCTGCAGATGAAGAAGTGCAAATTGTGATTGGAAAATGGAGAAATCATATAAGTGAAAATTTTTATGACTGTACTATAGAAATATTTAGAGGCTTAGGCATAATGTATGTAGCAGATGAGAGATTTACAAAAAATATAGATAAGTATAAATTAGGATTAGCTCAATTCTTAAGTGATGGAATTAATGTATACTGTGATAAACATAGTAATTAAAAATATATAGCAACTGAAAAAATAGAAAGTGGTATGAGGTTAAATAAAAATTAATTTCATACTACTTTCTATTTGTTTTAAAAGACCTTCATAGTAAAATATATGTAAAAGGATAATATAAAGGAGCGTTTTATGGGATATATTTTATTATTAGAGGATGATAGGTCTTTAAATAGGGGAATAAGCTTTAAATTAAAAAGAGAAGGATATAAGGTATTTACAACATTTAGTATAAAAGAAGCTAAAGATATATTTTTAAATGAGAAAATTGATTTGATTATATCTGATATTGGACTTCCTGATGGAGATGGGTTTGAGTTTTGTGAATATATAAGAACTATAAGTGATGTTCATATAATAATGTTAACTGCATTAGATCAAGAAGTTGATATAGTTACTGGGTATGATGTTGGAGCGGATGATTACATTACAAAACCATTTAGTTTAATTATTTTAATATCCAAAGTAAATGCAATTATGAAGAGAATTGGAAACTCTAGCAATGAAACATGTATAAGTTGTGATGGTATAACTTTTAACTATGTAGATAGTAAGCTTACAAAAGAAGAAAATGAAATAATTCTTAGTAAAAATGAAAGTAAATTACTTAAGTATTTAATGGAAAACTCATGTCAAACTATAACTAAAGAACAATTGATGGAAGCGTTGTGGGATATTGATGGAAATTATGTGGATGAAAATACTGTAGCGGTGAATATAAGAAGACTTAGACAAAAGGTCGAAGATAACCCATCTACGCCTAAATTTATAAAAAATATTAGAGGAATTGGATACACTTTTGAAAAGAGGTGTATTAAAAAATGATAGATTTATTAAGAAGAGAGCCAATTGTGAAGCGTATATCTATATATATGGGGATAGGATTAATAACGATTTTATTTATATTTAGCATGAATCAATATAACAATTTAAAAAACATATATTTAGAACAATTAAATATAAATAAAAAAATTGTGGGGTCTATAGTAAGTGAACACCCAGAGCTTGAGGCAGACATAGTAAATAATATATATATTAATGATAAAGACTACAGTGATTTAGGCGAGAAGGTATTGAAAAAATATGGATATGATAAAAATTATAAAATGATAGAAAATATAAATTTTCAACAACATATAAAGTATTTCCTGGTAAATAATTTAATTGTTTTTGTAGGAATCATAATATTAATAATGTTAATAATGTGCAATTTGATGAAATATGTATTTAATAAATTAGATAAAGTAAGTAAAAATGTAGAATGTATAATTCATGGGAAATACAATATAAAAGATGCTTTTAAAGAAGAAGGTATATTCAATATAATTCATTCAGATTTAAATAAATTATCAAAAAGTATAAATATTAAAATTAAAGATTTAGATAAAGAAAAAGAAAATATAAAAGAGCTAGTAACTGATATATCACATCAACTTAAAACTCCATTAGCGTCTTTGAAATTATATAATTCATTGTTATTAGAAGAAGATTTAGATGAGGAAGATAGAACTGAGTTTTTGAAAACAAGTGGTATGTCTATAAATAAATTGCAAAGTCTCATTGAGTCTTTAGTAAACATATCAAGATTAGAAACAAGTATGATAAATATAAAAAAAGAAAATAAAAACATAAAATCAACAATTATTAAGGCTATAGAAAGTGTAAAACCAAAAGCTATTAATAAATGTATATCTATTAATTTAAATGATTTTGATGATAAAATAGTACCTCATGATTCTAAGTGGACAGAAGAATGTATATTTAATATTTTAGATAATGCAGTTAAATATACTAACTTAAAAGGGAAAATAGATATATATGTTCAAGATGCTATAAATTTTATGAGGATTGATATAAAAGATAATGGAATTGGAATTGATAAAAATGAATTTAATAATATTTTTAAAAGATTTTATAGAAGTGAAGAAGTTCAAGAGTTAGAAGGTTCAGGGGTTGGACTTTATTTAAGCAGAAAAATACTTGAAAGCCAAGGTGGAAATATAATTGTATCATCTCAAAAAGGTGAAGGTAGTAAATTTTCTTTGTTTCTTACGAAAGTGTAAGACTTTATGAAAGTGTTATGTAAGACTTAAAGCTTAACATTAAAGTATAAAAAGTAAGAAAAAGAGAAGGAGAAAACTATATGAGTATATTAAAAACTAGGGGCTTGAAAAAATATTATGGAGAAGGAGAAAACTTAGTAAAAGCAATTGATGACAATAACATAGAAATAATTGAAGGGGAATTTGTAGCTATAGTAGGAAAATCAGGTTCAGGGAAAAGTACACTATTACATATGATAGGCGGGCTAGATAGACCGACAGATGGAAAAGTATTTATAGATGGTAAGGATATATTTTCATTAAAGGACGAATCTTTAGCTATTTTTAGAAGAAGAAAAATAGGATTTATATTCCAATATTATAACTTGATACCATCGCTAAATGTTTGGGAAAATATAGTACTTCCTATAGGTCTTGATAATAAGGCTGTAGATGAAGAATTTATAAATGATATAATAAAGGCTTTAGGGTTAAGTGATAAAAAGGAGTCACTTCCAAATACTTTATCAGGAGGTCAACAACAAAGAGTTGCTATAGCTCGTGCATTAGCAACTAGACCATCTATAATATTAGCTGATGAACCAACTGGAAACTTAGACTCAAAAACATCAGATGAGGTAATGAGTTTGCTAAAATCTATGATAAAAAAATATAACCAGACATTAGTTATGATAACTCATGATGAAACTATAGCACAAATGGCAGATAGGGTTATATATATTGAAGATGGAAAGGTCTTAAAAGGTGGTGTTATAAATGATTAACACTACTAAAATAGCAAAAAGTAATTTAAAACAAAATAAGTCAAAATCTACACTAATTATTATTACTATAATTCTAGCAACTACACTTTTAACTGCTGTTGGATTGACTTGTGCAGATTGGAATTTTTTAAGTAAAGAAAATGTTAGGAAGTACTCAGGAACTCAACATGGAGTTTACAGAAAGATAGATGAGCAAAAACTAAAGCAAATTAAAGCTCATTCTCAAATTGAAAAAATTGGAATTATAAATAGCATAGGAAGTAAGGATTATGAAGATGAGACTAAAATAGGTATAGGATATATAGATAATAATGCTATAGAATTTAGTAGTAAAAATTTTATAGATGGAAAACTTCCAACTAAAAAAAATGAAATTGTTTTAGATGATTTAGCTTTAGAGAAAATGGGGTATGAAAAAAAATTAGGTCAAAAGATTAATTTAGAATATGAAGATTTTGCAAAAAAGGGGACTACTAAATCAGAGTTCATATTAACTGGAATTACAAAAGTAAATGAAATTTCTAAACTTAAAAAATCTTATGCTGGCATAGTATCGAAAGATTATATGGAATCAACTAGAGATATGGATAAAGAAATTTCAAATGTATTTATAACTATAAAAGGTGAAAATAAATTATCTGGGGAAGAACTTATATCAAAAGTAGAAAAAACAGGTAAAGACTTAGATATACCAAAGGGTAGCATAAATGTAAATGAAGATTATATAAATACCTTAAAGCCAGATACTCAAGTTATAATGTGGGGAGCTACAATAGCAATAATAGTTATATTATCTAGCATATTAGTAATTTACAATATATTTTATCTATCAATAACAAGTAAAGTTCAGGAGTTTGGAAAACTTAGAGCTATAGGAGCTACTAAAAAACAAATAAAAGCAATTGTTTTAAAAGAAGGTATATTTTTATCTACAATAGCTGTACCACTAGGAATTGCATTAGGATATGCAATAAATAAATTTGTATTAACAAAAGTATTTTTTAATGGAGCAGATGTACAAAACCTTCCAATAATAATAGGTGTTATGGGTGTAAGTTTCTTAACAGTATTTATATCTTTGTTAAAGCCTATGAAGGTTGCATCAAAAGTATCTATTATTGATGCTGTAAGATATAGTGGTGATATAAAAACAAAATCTAAAACTAGAAAAGGATATAAATATATAAATATAAAAAGACTTTCGAATGCAAATTTAAAAAGAAATAAAAAGCGTACTTATGTAACTATAATATCACTTTCATTAAGTGGAATAATATTTGTTGTTATAGCTAGTGTTTTAAATAGTATAAATGCTGAAAAAATGGTAAGAGATCATTTTTCATATGATATAAGTATAAACTTATCAGGATATACTTTTGGAGAAGAAGATAGTCCAAACACTGAATTTAATATTTTACAAACTAAAAATCCATTAGGTAAAGGTTTTAGAGGTGAACTATTAAATATGGATGGTGTTGTGAGTTTAGAAAGCATAAATACCACTAAAGTAGAAGTTAATAATTTAGGAAATGAGTATAAATATGAGCAGTTATCAGGAATAGATGAGAAAGATTTAGAGGATTTAGAATTTTATCTTGAAGATGGAAAAATAGATATTGAAAAGTTGAAAAGTGGAGATGAGATACTTTTTGCATATCCAGAATTAGCAAAAGAGTTTGGCATAAAAGCAGGAGACAAAATAACTTTAACATTATATGATGGAAAAGATAAGTTTAATAAAACATTTAAAATTCAAGCTATAACATCAGCTACAGGTGTTTTTTTAATTCACAATGATGTATTTAAAAATTTGTTTAAAACAGACACAACTAACACTTTAGGTATACATGTTGCTGAAGATAGTTATGATGAAGTAAAAGAATTTATTAAAAACTTAGATAAATCAAATGAATATATAGACGCTAGATATATAGATGATGAAATAGAATTAAATGAATTATCTATAAAAATGACTAAAGCTGTAGGATATAGTTTGGTTATAATAATAGGGGTTATAGGATTTATGAATTTAATAAACTCTATGATAACTAGTATAATAACTAGAAAAAAAGAATTAGGAATGTTACAAGCTATAGGTTTAACGGATAAACAACTTATAAAAATGTTAAATATTGAAGCTATGTTTTACACAGGGACTATGCTTTTAAGTTCCTTAACACTAGGAAGTGGGTTAGGATATATTGCTGTTTATGTTTTTAGAAAGACTGGAGCTTCTTATGCATCATATGCATTCCCGCTTATTCCTATTTTAATTATGGTTTTATGTATAGTAATTGCACAGTTAACATTAACTTATATAATAAGTAAGAATTTTAATAAAGAATCTTTAATTGATAGGGTTAGGTACAACGAATAAAACAAAAAATGATAGATAATAAAAATGTAGGTGATTTTAAATTTATAATTTTAGAAGAAGTAATTTCTAAGGAACGTAAATTATCAAATTGGGATAATTTAATAATGAGTTTTAAAATATTTATAAAGAAAATCAATGTATCTCCTGAAAAATGGTTTGGTATAGATACAAGTATTGTTGAAGTAGAAAAAGTACCTATAACTATAGGTAGAATTAAAAAGATTAAACTTAAACGAGTAAATTAGAATATATAAGTATTAAAAATTTATGGAGTCTTCAAAACATAATTATTTTGAAGACTCCATAATTTATTTAATAATAATCTGACTCATCACAATTAAGAAGTTTGTTTAGAACCCTTTTTATAATGTCATAACTAAATCCTTTATAAGCTAAATGTTGAGAAACTTTTTGATATATTTTGTTTCTATCTTCATTTTTTACACGCTCGTATCTCTTCTTAGCTAAATGCATTGCATTTTCAAACTCTACATCACTATCTATATCAGATATAACAGAGTCTATAGTACTTCTATCAATACCCTTATTATATAAATTTTGCTTTATTCTGTTTTTACCGCACTTATTAACTTTTAAGTTTGTATTAGTTATTCGCTGAGCAAGATCTTCATCATTTACAAAATTATACTTTCTTAAAAAAACTAAGACTTCTTCTATGGTGTCTTCATCAAAGTCATTAGATAATTTACTTATTATATTTTTTTCTGATTGAGGTGCTTTAGAAAGTATTGATAAAGCTTTGTTTTTAGCTTTTATATACATTTCATCATGTAGTAAACCCCTTAAAACCTCTTCATCAATTTCCATTCCTTTTTTTAAGTTTAATGTAAAAACTAGTTCTTTATAAATTCCCATAAAAAACTGTTCATTTAAATATATGTTAACTCTATCTTCGCTTTTTTTCTGAGCTTCTATTTTTGTTATTATAGACATAACTACCTCCTTTATAAAACTGAACTCAATGCATTTTAATCATGTACAAAATTATACCGTAAAATATAGAATAATTGTATCAAAGAAGCTAAAATTAATGATACAATAAAAGTATAAAGGACAAAAGGAGATTTTTAATGAGAATTGATGAATTAGTATTAAAGGCAAAAAATTTTAACAACCTAAAGTCAAATTTTCATAAAATGGGAAATGAGAATGTAAATATAGGTATAATGGGAGGAACTTTTGACCCTATACATTATGCGCATTTAGCAACAGCAGAATATGTAAGAGAAACTTACAATCTTGACAAAATACTTTTTATACCAACTGGTAACCCACCTCATAAATCAAAACTAAGAACGGATAAAAAAGATAGATATAATATGGTTTTATTGGCTACAATGAATAATGATGATTTTGTTGTTTCGGATATGGAGATAAATAGAAATACTAGAACTTATACAATAGATACTTTAAAAGAACTACATAAAATTTATCCAAATGCTAATATATACTTTATAACTGGAGCTGATACTATTTGCGATATGGAAAGTTGGAAAAATGTTGGGGAAAATTTTGAATTAGCAACTTTTATAGCAGCAAATAGACCGGGAATAAATTCTAATGAAGCTAAAATGAAAATAGAAAGATTAAAATCTAGATATGATGCTAATATAAGGTCAGTAAATGTTCCTTCGCTGGATATATCGTCAACTTATATAAGAAACCATATAAAACATGGTAAATCTATTAAATATTTAATACCTGAATGTGTGGAATCTTATATTTATGAAAAAAAAATATATACAAATGGAGTTGAATAATTTTGGATTCGCAAAATTTAATAATTAAATTAAATGAAATGCTACCTAAAAATAGAATGTTACATTCTGAAGGTGTTGCTAAGTGTGCAGTAAAATTAAGTAAGATATATGGATACGATGAAGAAAAAGCATATTTAGCAGGTATACTTCACGATTGTGCAAAGTATTTAAATCAAGAACAAGTTGAGTATTATGTAAAAAAATATGAAATATACTTAGATGATTATGAAAAAGAAAACTTAGCACTGTCTCATAGTATAATAGGATCAGTTTTAGTTAGACATGAATTTTTTATAGATGATTTAGATATAGTAACTGCTGTTAGGTATCATACTACAGGAAGATCTAATATGGACATGCTAGAAAAAATTATATACATAGCCGATATAATTGAAGAAAATAGAAATTATCCTGGAGTAGAAGAACTGCGAGAGCTAGCTTATAACGGTCAAATGGATAAGTCATTATTACAATCATTCGACAACACTATAAAATTAGTAATAGATAGAAAGCAAATAATACACCCTAGAACAATAGAAGCTAGAAATTTTATTTTAAAAAAGTAAATAATTTTTATAAAATAAATCACAATAAATATAAAACTGAAGATTACGGTATATATGCAGTTCTAGCAGAGTATGATGAATTAGAAAAAGGAGATTTAGT
>NZ_LBBT01000270.1 GCF_001006285.1 Paraclostridium benzoelyticum | reverse complement strand
TATATATAAAGGGAGAGAAATATATGAATTTTAAAAAATTACCAAAAATAGAATTACATTGCCATTTAGATGGGAGTGTACGACCTCAAACCATAATAGATTTAGCTAATATGAAGAATATAGATATACCATCAAAAAATATAGACGAAATAAAAAATATGATGGTTGCACCTAAGGATTGTAAGTCATTAGATGAGTATTTAAAAAGATTTGAATTACCAGGACTTATAATGCAAGATGAAGATAGTTTAGAAAGAATTGCTTTTGAACTAATGGAAGATGCATCAAGAGAAAATATAGTTTATATAGAAATAAGATTTGCACCATTACTTCATATAAATAAAGGATTAACTACAAAACAAGTTATAGAAAGTGTTTTAAAAGGTATAAAAAAAGCTGAGTCAATTTATGATATTAAAGGGAATTTAATATTATCATGCATGAGAACTATGAGTGTTGAAAGTAGTTATAATGTAATAGAAGCCGGAAAAGAATATTTAAATAATGGAGTTGTTGCCATTGATTTATGTTCAAGTGAAAATAAACAGTTTTGCGAAAAATTTGAAGAACCTATCGCTTTAGCTAGAAGCTATGGATATAGAGTAACTATACATGCTGGGGAGACTGGAATAGGAGAAAATGTATATGATGCCATAACACTTTTAAAAGCTGAAAGAATAGGTCATGGAGTATTTATAAAAGATTGTGAAAAAGCTTACAACCTTGTTAAGAAAAATAATGTTACTTTAGAAATGTGTCCTACAAGTAACTTACAAACTAAAGCTATAAAAAACATAGAAAATTATCCGTTAAATTATTTCCATAAAGATGGAATAAAAGTATCTTTAAATACTGACAATAGAACAGTTTCAGATATTGATTTAACTAATGAATATAACATAATATTTAATAATTTTGAAATGAGTGAACATGACTATAAAACAATCTATCTAAATAGTGTTGAAGCTTCTTTTGCAGATGAAAATACAAAAGATAAATTAAGAAATTATATCAAATAATATATCAAAAAATAAAAGTATTGCTAAAAACTAGCAATACTTTTATTTTTTGATATATAATATAATGTGATATTATATTATAGGAGTGAAAGGTGGTTGATCTTATAAATAATATAAACAATATAAAAAGCAATGTACAAAATAATGTTATTTATAAGAAAGTAAATATAAATGACATTAACTCAAGAGCTGCAGCTATGTCTTATTATTTATTGCTTTCTATATTTCCTTTTTTGATATTTATGATAAACTTATTAAGTTATATACCTATAATCCATATTAATAAGTTCTTATATTCATTTAATGATTTGATTCCAAATAGTGCATTTGCTATGATCGAATCTATAATAAACTCTGCAATAAGTGATAAAAGTATAAGTTTGACTGTATTCAGTTTTATTTTTACCTTGTGGAGTTCATCTCGTGCAGTTAGAGTATTTATAAAGGGTATAAACAAATCATACAATTTAAAAGAAACTAGATCTTTCTTCAAACTAATACTTATATCATTTTATTTTACAGTAGAACTTATAGTATTAATAGTTTCATCAATGGTATTTTTATTATATGGAGAAAAGGTTGGATATATAATATTTAAATTTTTAGGTCTAAGTAAACTGTTTATGCCTACATGGAATTTATTCAGATACTCTTTTGTAATAGCTATAACCATATGGATAGTGAGTTCTTTATTTAGATATGGACCTAATAAAAAAATAAATTTAATAGAGGCAATGCCAGGGGCTATATTATCTATATTTGGATGGATACTAGTTTCAGTTATATTTTCTTTTTATACAAATAACTTTTCAAATTATCAAGTTATATATGGAAGTATAGGAGGTATTATAGCTCTTCTTACTTGGTTTTATTTAAGTAGTTGGATTATGCTATTAGGGTGTGAAATAAATGCTCTTATATACTATAGGGGTAAAAATTTTAATAGAAGGGATATATAAATATGGATAAAAATTTACATTGGGTTTGCGAGAAACAAATTGAAAGA
Organism: Paraclostridium benzoelyticum; assembly: GCF_001006285.1. Taxonomy (GTDB): domain Bacteria; phylum Bacillota; class Clostridia; order Peptostreptococcales; family Peptostreptococcaceae; genus Paraclostridium; species Paraclostridium benzoelyticum. The sequence continues at coordinate 18,544 of NZ_LBBT01000270.1, read as the reverse complement.
ACTATTAAAGCGTTAGAAAGTAACAATATGAATGGATACCTAGTAAAATCTAAAGAAGATTTAATAAAAAAAATAGACGATTTAGTAGAAGAGAACTCTTTAGTTGCATGTGGCGGTTCACAAACTTTATTCGAAACAGGAGTAATAGATTATTTAAGAAAAGGAAGATATGATTTTCTTGATAGATATAAAGAGGGCCTTAAGCCTAATGAGATGAAAGACATATATAGAAAATCATTTTTTGCAGATGCATATTTTACAAGTACGAATGCTATAACAGAAAATGGAGAACTTTACAATGTTGATGGAAATGGAAATAGAGTAGCCGCAATGTTATATGGTCCAGACAAAGTTATTGTTATATGTGGAAAAAATAAAATTGTTAAAGATGTAGATGCTGCTATAGAAAGAAATAAACAGTTTTCTGCTCCTGCTAATGCTAAAAGATTAGATACTAAAACACCTTGTAAATCTTCTGGTTATTGCATGGACTGTAAAAGTAGCGATAGAATATGCTGTGAATATACTTTAATAAAAAGACAAAGATATCAAGGAAGAATACATGTTATTTTTATAGATGAGAATTTTGGATATTAATAATTAGAGAAAACTAAATATTTAATAAAGAAACCATATTAAAACCTTTTAATTAGGATTAATATGGCTTTTTATTTATATGAATATTATGTAAGCAAACAAGAGACAATAAGTAAATAATAGTCTTCTATGGAGGTAGTTATATGATAATAAAAAACTTTTTATATGCTCATCAAATAAAAAATATTTATGGTATACAAACTAATAAAGAATAAGGCAAAAACTATATTCTAATGGGATATATAAATTTTGAAGAAGAAATTTATGTAGCTAAAAATCAGTTACATAAAAGGAATATAAATAATAAAAACTTATTTGATAGCATATTGAGACATAAAAACTTACCCGAAACATATAGCCCTTGTAAACAGTATAGTTTTAAAACTTTTAATGATGAAACTTTTGGAAAACAAGGTATTTTAGATGAAGAGAATTTCTCTACTATAGAAAATAAAGATATTATATGTACAAAGTTTATAGGATGTACATTCAAAAACTTAAATTTTAAAGAATGTAGATTTGTAGGGTGTATATTTGAAAACTGCAAATTTGAAGATGGAGGAGTAAAATTTGAAAATTGTAGTTTTTTTAAAGAAGAAAGCGATGGTAAGCCATCTTTAAATAAATATGATAATTTTTCATCTCACTTTATAAATTGTGATGTTTATGCAAAATTTTTAAACTGTATATTGTCTTTCTCTATTTTCGAAAAATGCAACTTGAAAACAACTAACTTTGAACAAAGCGCAATGGACAATATTATAATTATAGATAGTGATTTAGACATGATAATTTTTTCTGACTGTGATTTAGGTAGTGCAAAGATTGTTTCGACATATATCAAAGATTTAGAGTTTAGAGATAAATTCCAAACTAAACTAGATGAAAAAAGCTTCTTTGATAAAATTCCTATTAGATTAAAGACTAGAGAAGAATATGAAGGAATTTATATGACATATAAAACATTAGCTGATAAATTTAAAGAAAACTCTTTGAATAATAACTTTGGAGAGTATTACTACCTAGGTAAAAGTACACAAAGAAAAACTTTAAAAACAATACCTAAAATAGGATCATATTTATATTGGATTACTTGTGGATATGGAGAACGACCTGAATTTGCAGTATATTCATCATTGGTAATTATAGTTATTTTTGCAATTTTATATTTGTTTTTAGGGGTAGAGATAGATGATAAAACTATTATATACAATATGAGTACTATAAAAAATCTATCTATTTCTAAAGTTTTAAAGGATTTAAATGAAACACTAAGTTTAAGTATAGGATCTTTTGGAGGAGTTGGAACTATAAATTGTAAGCCAACAGAAATTAGTTATATACTAACAAATTTAGAAGTACTAATTGGTGTTGTAATGATGGGATTAGGTATAGGGACTCTAACTAGAAAAGTTGTTAGATAAGTTTTGAAAATCATGAAAATTTAGAAAATAATGAAAAAACAGTTGATTATTTACAATAACATATATATAATTTACTTAATATAAAAAGTGAATAAAAAAGGTAGAGGCGCGGTACTTATAAGTACTAGTGATGAGTTAAGCACATAGATTTACTAGGAAAGGAATTATCGCCGAAGTTTATAACTGATGCTTTAAGGTTATATGCTGGGGATGTATAAAATATATACATCACTGTCACAAATTATATTTGTGTTGAGCTATCATTTAAGGAAGCTAATATTGTGCAGATTTTGCATAATATAAAAAGCCTTGAGTGCATACTCAAGGCTTTTTCTTATTTAAAGCCCTAAGTATTTATTACCCTTTGCATTCACTAAAGTTAAATTTAGGGAGGATTTTTATGAGGAACAAAAAATATTTTGTAATTTTATTAACTTTAGTTTTAGTAGTTTTAGCATCACCTATTTCCTTTGCACAAGAAACAGATATAGCATTTCAAAACGCAAGTAAATTTAAATTTTTAACATTGATTCCACCTATAGTATCTATACTTTTAGCATTTATTACTAAGAATGTTGTAATATCATTATTTATAGGTATATTATCTGGAAGCTTTTTACTTAGTTTAAATAGTACTAATTTTATTTTGGCTTTACCCCAAAGCTTCATAGATTTTATATATAGAGCTCTTAATTCACTTGCAGACCCATGGAACGCAGGCATAATACTCCAAGTTCTAGCTATTGGAGGGGTTATTCATTTAGTAGCAAAAATGGGAGGAGCTAAAGCTATAGCAATAAGCTTAGCGGACAAAGCTAAAAGTTCAAAAGGAACTCAAATTATAACATGGTTTTTAGGACTTTTAGTATTCTTTGATGATTATGCGAACTCATTAATAGTAGGGCCTATTATGAGACCGGTAAGTGATAAAATGAATATTTCAAGAGAAAGACTTGCTTTTATAATTGATGCAACAGCTGCACCTATTGCAGGACTTGCAATAATATCTACATGGATAGGATTAGAAGTTGGACTTATAAATGACGCTTTTTCAGGGATAGGTCTAAATAATGATGCTTTTGGGATATTCTTACAAACTATTCCCTATAGATTTTATAATATATTAATTTTAGCATTTGTAATTATAACTATTATTCTAGCAAAGGATTTTGGTCCTATGAGAAAAGCTGAGATTAAAGCTAAACAATCTGATTTTAATAACTTAGATACAAAACATAACGATTCAATTCAATCAGAGTTAGAACCTAAAGTTGGAGTGAAACTGAGTATATGGAATGCAATTATTCCTATTGGAACTCTTATAGTTACATCATTAATATTTTTTTATTATAGTGGATACACATCAATAGTTAATGGGGATAATATTGAACTTCAAAATTTAATGGTTAAATCACCATGGTCATTTTTATCTATAAAAGAAGCATTTAGTTCAGCCGATGCATCTGTAGCACTATTTCAATCAGCTATTATTTCAAGTATAGTCGCTATTTTAATGGCTGTTTCTAAAAAAATATTTAAAGTATCTGAAGCTATAGAAATTTGGATAGATGGTATGAAAAGTTTGTTAATGACAGCTGTTATTTTAATTTTGGCCTGGTCGTTAAGCTCAGTAATAAAAGATTTGGGTACAGCTAAATTTTTAGTTACATTACTATCAGGGTCTATGCCAGCATTTTTACTACCTAGTGTAATATTCATATTAGGATCAATAATATCTTTTTCAACAGGCACGGCATATGGAACTATGGGTATACTAATGCCTCTTGCAATTCCTCTTGCGCACTCTATAAATCCAGATATATCATTTATAGTAATATCTACAAGTGCGGTACTTACAGGAGCTATATTTGGTGATCACTGCTCTCCTATATCAGATACAACAATATTATCATCTATGGGAACTGGATGTAACCACATTGACCATGTAAAAACACAAATGCCCTATGCGTTATTTGTAGCAAGTATAACTGTATTATTTGGGTATATTCCTGCAGGTCTAGGAATATCAATATATATAGTTATTCCTATTTCGATAATAGCTATTTTTATAGGAGTACAATTGTTTGGAAAAAAAGTAGATGAATACGGTGTTTGTGAAGCAAAGGAAAACTTAATATAAAAATTTAAATATATAGTAAAAAGCTATCTGAAAAGTTAAATTTGGTTGATTTTATTTCAATCTACTTAAACTTTCATGATAGCTTTTTTTGTGAAGTTTAATTGGTATATACATAAATTCGAAATAATAAACTATAGTAAGGGGGGAGTGTATGAGATTCGTAGATATTTTAAAAGACATTTTTTTAAGTGTAAGAAAGATGATAGCTATATGTCTAACTATTGTATTTTGTTATTTAAGTATAATAGGAAGTATAAAGCCATCTGAATTTATGCCTATCTTTAGCATGGTTGTAGGATATTACTTTGGAAAATCTACAGCTTTAGAAATGCCAAATCAAAAGAAAGATTAATTTTGAATTAGATTTAGTTATCATCTCAAATAGTGTATAATGACTATAAGAAACAGGAGGAGATGATATGAAAAACTACATAAAATTTGAAAATGTAAGAAAGGCCTATACTATGGGTGAAGTTGAAATAAATGCATTAGATGGCGTGAATTTTTCAATTGATAAAGGCGAACTCGTAATAATCGTAGGTGCTAGTGGAGCAGGAAAAAGTACTATACTAAATATATTAGGAGGTATGGATTCTGCAACAGATGGAGTTGTAATTGTTGATTCGAAAAATATAAGTAATTATAATGAAAAAGAATTAACAAAATACAGAAGACATGATATAGGGTTTGTGTTCCAATTTTATAATTTAGTTCAAAACTTAACTGCTATAGAAAATGTAGAGTTAGCTACTCAAATTTGCAAAAAACCTTTAAATCCCAAGCAAGTTATAGAATCAGTAGGACTTAGCCATAGAAAAAATAATTTTCCATCACAATTATCTGGAGGAGAGCAGCAAAGGGTAGCCATAGCTAGAGCTCTTGCTAAAAATCCCAAATTACTTTTATGTGATGAGCCAACTGGTGCTCTAGATTATAATACTGGTAAATCAATTCTTAAAGTGCTTCAAGATACAAATAAAACACTTGGTGTTACTGTAGTTATAATTACACATAACATGGCAATAGCTCCTATGGGTGATAAAGTAATTACTGTAAGAAATGGTAAAGTACATAAAGTAGAAAAAAATGAAGCACCTATTCCTATAGAAAGGATAGAGTGGTAAATATGAGAAATCCTTTATTTAAAGATACTTTTAGGGAGATAAAAAAATCTAAGGGTAGATTTTTATCTGTTTTTGCAATAATAACTTTAGGGGTTTCTTTTTTTACGGGAATAAAAGTTGCATCTCCTGTAATGGAAGTTACAGCAGACAAGTATTATGATCAAAATGATTTAATGGACTTAACTGTAGTTTCAAATTTGGGATTAACAGATAAAGATATTAATTCGATTTCTAAGATAGATGGAATTTCTAATGTGTATCCTACATATTCAAAAGAAGTTCTAACTAGTATAGGTACAAATCAATTAGCTTTAAAAGTTCATGGATTGCCAGAAAAAAGCAATAGTGATTATATAAATAAAATAAGAATAACTGAAGGTAGATATCCAAAATCAGATGGGGAGTGCTTAATTGAGGACTCTAAGGATATACCATTAGGAAGTACCATCAAAATTTATGGAGATAACAATGAAGATTTAAGTACTACTCTAAAACACAATGAATACAAAGTTGTTGGTAAAGTAGAAACTCCATATTATATAGCAAAAGCAAAAGGTAGTAGTAATATAGGTAGTGGAACTTTAAACAGTTTTATAATGGTTTTAAATAATGAATTTAAACTAAATAACTACACAGAAAGTTATATAACTGTAGATGAGGCAAAAGATTTAAATTCTTATTCAAAAGAATATGAAGATAAAGTACAAAATATAGAAGATAAATTAGTTGATCTTGGAAAAGACCGAGCTAGCTTAAGATATAAAGAAATAATTAAAGATGCTAATGAAAAATTATCTGAAGGCAAGTCAAAATTACAAGAAGAAAAAACTAAGGCTTATAATGAACTTGACAAAGCTAAAACTAAAATTGAAAATTCTAGGTCTAAAATAAAAAATAGTGAACAGGACCTTGATAAAAAAGAAAACCAAGTTAAAAGTGAAATATCTTCTGCAGAAAAAGCAATAAGTTCAGCTTCTGAAAAATTAAGTTTAAGTGAAATTGAATTGAATAAACAGATAAATGTTTTTAATACAAGCAAAGATTCTGCCCAGCAAGAAATAAACAAAGCTAAGGATAAGCTAAAAGAACAAGAAGATGAAGTTGGTAAGTTAAAGGAGTATATAGCTAGTATAGAACAAGTTTTATCTAATGAATACTTAGATGAAGAAAAAAGAAAAGAACTTGAATTTATTTTAGAAAAAAGTAAACAAAAGCTTGAAGTATCTGAAATAGCTTTATCACAGGCAAGAGAAGAGATAGCAAAACAAGAACAAGTTTTTAAGGACACTCAAAATAAATTGTTATTAGCTAAAACGGATATAGAAAAAAATAAAGAATTAATAAATAGTCAAAAAAGTAATCTTGATGTAAAGAAAAAAGAAGCTGAATCTGAATTTAAAAATGCTAGATATAAACTGGAACAAGGTAAAAAAGAACTTGAAAAAGGACAAGCTACATATTTAAAAAATAAAAAAGAAGTAGAATTTAAGTTACAAAAAGCTCAAGATGAAATTGATAGAGAAGAGAAAAAAATTAAAGATATAAAAAATGGAAAGTGGTATATCTTAGATAGAAATACTAATTATGGATTTGTTGATTATAAAAACTCTGCTAATAGTATAGAATCTATTTCTAAAATATTCCCTGTATTTTTCTTTTCGCTAGCAGCCTTAATTTGCTTAACTACTATGACTAGAATGGTTGATGAACAAAGAATAAATATTGGAACTATGAAAGCTTTAGGATATGATACTGGATCCATAATGTTAAAATATATACTATATTCATTATTAGCGAGTGTTTTAGGAAGCGTCTTAGGAAATTTAATAGGACTTACTGTATTTCCTTCAGTTATATATAATGCATATGCTAGCATGACGTATACACTCCCTAAAGTTACTCTAGTTTTTAGTGTAAGATTAATTGTATTATCTACCTTAATAGCAATTTTAACAACTACATTAGCGTCAGTATATTCTTGCTATAAAGAGTTAAAAGAAGTTCCGTCTATGCTTATGAGACCTAAAGCCCCTACGGAAGGAAAAAGAATATTACTTGAAAGAATAAGTTTTATTTGGAATAGGTTAAATTTCACACAAAAGGTAACTTTTAGAAACCTCTTTAGATACAAAAAAAGATTTTTTATGACTGTAATAGGAATAGCTGGATGTAGTGCTCTTTTATTAACTGGATTTGGAATAAAAGACTCTATATCGTCTATAGTAGATAATCAATATGGTCAAATAATTAAATATAATTTGACTTTAAACTATGGTAAAGATGTTGATAAGAATTCCAAAACTAAAGAAGAAAAAGTCATAGATAGTGATGACCGAATAAATAATTGTTTAAATATAAAAAATAAGAGTTATAAGGTTATTAGTAATTCTGTAGAAAAGGATGTAAATATTGTAGTACCTGAAAATATTAATGAGATAAATAAATTTATAACCTTAAAAAATAGGGTAAGTAATAAAAAGTATACTTTAAATAATAAGGGTGTTTTTATAACTGAAAAATTAGCTAAATTATTAAAAGTTAAAGATGGAGATTCAATAGTATTAAAAAATGAAGATAATAAAGAGTTTAAAGTAAAAGTTTCTGGGATAGTAGAAAACTATGTAGGACATTATTTGTATATGAGTCCTAAATTGTATAAAAATACTTTCAATGAAAATGTTAAATTTAATGAAGTATTAATTAATACAAAAGATGGAATTTCACAAGATAAACTAGGTAAAGATATGATGAACTTAGATAACATAAATTCAGCTACATTCAACACAAGTGCAAAAAGTTCTTTTTCTGATATGATAACTAATTTAAATAGTGTGGTTATACTTATAATAGTATCTGCAGGAGCTTTAGCATTTATTGTTTTATATAATCTTACAAATGTTAATATAAGCGAGAGAATAAGAGAAATAGCAACTATAAAAGTCTTAGGATTTTATGATAATGAAGTATCTTCCTATGTGTTTAGAGAAAATATAATTTTAACTGTAATAGGAACAATTCTAGGTCTAATTTTAGGCGTATTTTTACATAGATTTATAATGACGACTGCTGAACTTGAATTTGTTATGTTTGGAAGAGATATAAAACCTATTAGTTTTATACTATCTGGTATGCTTACATTTATATTTGCTACATTAGTAAATCTTTGTATGTATTTTAAACTAAAAAAAGTAAAAATGGTTGAATCTTTGAAATCTGTAGACTAATATATAAGGGATGATGACATGATTTATGATAATATTGTAAAAGCTACTTTTGTAAAACGACCAAATAGATTTATAGCACATTGTATTGTAGATGGAAAAGAAGAAATTGTTCATGTAAAAAATACAGGTAAGTGTAAAGAACTTTTAATTGAAGGTTGTACTGTATATTTACAAGAACATGATAACCCCAAGAGAAAAACTAAGTATTCACTTATAAGTGTTGTAAAAGGAAATAGACTAATCAATATGGATTCGCAAGTTCCGAATAAAATAGCCTATGAAGCTTTAATAAATAAAAAAATAATTCTTCCTGGGCTAGATGAAGAATTATTAACTATAAAACCTGAAAAAACATATAAGTCATCTAGATTTGATATATATATAGAAACAAAAACTAAAAAAGCTTTTGTTGAGGTAAAAGGAGTTACTTTAGAAGAAAATGGTGTGGTTTTATTTCCAGATGCTAAAACTGAACGAGGTGTCAAACATGTAGGTGAGCTTATAGAGGCTTCTAAAGATGGATATGTAAGCTATATATTATTTGTTGTACAAATGGATAATGTAAAGTATTTTACACCTAATATTAAAATGCATCAAGAATTTGGAGATATGTTAAAAAAAGCAAGTTTAAGTGGAGTTAATATAATTTCATACGATTGCAATGTAAGTGAAAATTCTATAAGCATAAACGAAGAGGTTAAAGTCATATTATAAGGTTTAAAAATAGTGTAATTTAATAAATTACACTATTTTTTTATAAAGTTTTGAATATTAGGTTTATATTTAAGGAATATGTATTGTACTGTGAAAGTATAATATTGTAATTATACATTTTTAAATTAAGGGGGAGCATATGAGTACACAGTTAGATATGTTTAAAAATTTAACAGAAGCTAAAGGAATTCCAGGATTTGAAAAAGATGTTAGAAATTTGATTAAAGGATATATATCTGAATATGTAGATGAAGTAACTACAGACAATTTAGGAAGTTTAATTTGTAAGAAAATGGGGAATGAAGATGGACCTAAAGTCATGATAGCTGGACATATGGATGAAATAGGTTTTCTGGTAACAAATATAGATAATAATGGATTTATAACTTTTCAAACATTAGGGGGGTGGAGTGGAAAGGTTATGAATAGCCAAAAGGTTATAATAACAACATCAACTGGAAATGAATATACAGGAATAATAAACTCAATAAATACCAAAGATGTTAAAACTTCTATAGATAAAGAAAATATGTTTATAGATATAGGGGTTGAATCAAAAGATGAAGTTGAACAGTTAGGAATAAAACAAGGAGATATGATAACTCCTTATTTTAAGTTTGAGCAAATGGCAAATCCTAAATATCTACTTGCTAAAGCTTGGGATGATAGAGTTGGATGTGCGCTATTTATAGATATATTAAAAAGTTTAAAAAATGAAGATCATAAAAATATAGTATACGCAGTTGGAACTGTTCAAGAAGAAGTTGGATGTAGAGGAGCTAAAACTAGCTCTAATATAATAAATCCTGATATTGGATTTTCATTAGATGTAAGTATTGCAAATGACACTGTAGGATGCGACACGAAGTTAGGAGATGGTAAGCTTGGAAGCGGACCTCAAATACATATATTTGATGGAGGTTTAGTAGGTCATGTAGGACTTAAAAACTATTTAATTAATTTATCTGAAGAACTCAACATTCCATATCAGATAAATGCACTTCCATTTGGAGGTACTGATGCTAGCCAGATGCACTTGGCCCATAATGGAGCTCCTTGCATAAGCATTGGCATACCAACAAGATATATACACTCCCATGCTAGTATAATTCATAAGGGTGATTACGATAATACAGTTAAGCTTATATCTGAATTTATTAAACGCTTAAACGCTGATGAATATAAAAAAATATTAGATATTTAACTCTTTAATTTTACATGTGTTATACATTAAAATCCACAATTATTATAATTACATTATAATAATTGTGGATTTTTTATTTATTCAACCATATACGTACACTGTATAGATGCCTTTTCAAACCCATATACCTCAATAAGTTTTTGATGAAGTATAAACACGTCTTTTCCGAATTCACGAACTATTGCATCACATGTTTTTCTAAATTCTTCGCAAGTTACAGAGGATTCATTTATGGTTAGCATATACCCTAAATCTTTCTGAATAACAACGTAAACATTAGACGACATATTAACTTCCACCTTTCAATATCAACTTTGAATTTTAAAATAAATCTTTAATTTAAATCTCTACTCTTAATCATATAGTCAATCAAATAACCAATGATTATAACTCCTGGAATATCAATCACTAATCTTAGTATTGTAAACTTATAACCTAAAGCCCCCATTTCAAATAATAATGTTGAAAATTTAGTAACACACCAGGCATTAAGAAAAATTATTATGTTAGAAAATTTAACTCCTTTTTTCATAAGTATTGCTGTAAATGGAAATGCTGCATACATGGGACCAGCAGAGAAAAACGCTATTAAAAAAGTAATAAATATACCTTTAATCCCAGAGCTATCCCCCATATACTTTATAAAATACTTTTTAGGAACCCAAATATCCAAAAGGCTTAATAGAATCATTACTGGGGGTAATATAGATAACATTTGAATTAAACTAGAGAATGTAGTACTAAATATTTTAAACCCTATACCTATATTATATAAATATATCAAAATACAAATGAATAAACTTACTAAAAAATATTTGTATCTTTTTATTATGAATTTTAAATTTTTCATACTAGAATCACCCCTATTAAAGCTGCTACTATAAATGAAAATAAAAAAGCTATAAAGTTTCTATAAAAAGCAGCTTTTTTACCTATATACTTAGCTTCTAGTGAGAATGTTAAGATTCCTACCATTGTAGATGTAGAAATAAATGCTGCCACTTGAGTATAACCAGCGCCACTTTTAAGCAATATATCTCCCGTAGAAAAAGCTACAAATGTAGGCATTGTAGTTATAGATCCTATAGTGGATGCTATTGATACTCCCAAAATACTTGAATTTGGACCTATAAACTTAGAAATAGAAATAGGATCAATTAAAGATAATATGATACTAATGATTAAAACAATACAAAGAAATTGGGGCATAATATTTTCAAAGGATTTAGCTGCATTTATATAAGCATGCTTTGTCTTTTCTCTATCTTTAAAAAAAGAAAAAAACGTTATTAATATACATAAACCATACATAATAAAAGATGTCATTAAAATCCCTCCTAACAATAATTTATAATATGAAAAAAGATGTATTAGTGAGCTATATTAAATGTAGTTTGGTAATTAAAGTAATAAAATATATAAATTTAAAAATTGGTAATAACTAATAGAGACAAGTTTTCTTTTAAGGAGGAATAAGTTGTTCTATGAATAAACAAAAAAAAATACTCATCCCCCATACATTTACAATTATATTTTTATTAATAGTTTTTATGGCAATTTTAACTTGGATTATACCCAGTGGTCAATTTCAACGAAAAGAAATTGATAATAGGTTGGTAGTAGTTCCAAATACCTACGAATATGTTAAGGAAAATCCTCAAAGTATAGAGGATATATTTAGAGCTCCAATAGATGGATTTGTAGATGCTGCAGAAATTGTAGGATTTGTTCTTTTAGTTGGAGGTTCATTTGGGATAGTTAATAAGACAGGAGCTATAGAAGCTGGGATTAATGCTGTTGTGAAAAAGCTAAGAGGAAATGAAATTATAATAATACCTATATCTATGATATTGTTTAGCTTAGGAGGTACAGTATTTGGAATGGCAGAAGAAACATTACCATTTTATATGATATTTGTACCTCTAATGTTAACTATTGGATATGATTCACTTACTGCTGTAGCTACTGTATTTTTAGGAGCCATGACAGGTAATATAGCATCAACTATAAATCCTTTTTCAGTTGGTATAGCTCAAGCATTAGCGCAAATAACACCTGGATCGGGTATCGGTTTTAGATTTTTGATATATATAATTTTGATAACAATTTCTATTGCATTTGTAATTTTTTACGCTAGAAAAATAAAGAAAAGTCCAAAAAAATCTATAGTTTATAATCTAGATTTGGAAACTAAAAAACATATTCAAATGGAAAGTTCTAATATAAAAGAGTTTACACCTAAAGAAATAGGAGTATTAATTATATTTGCAATGGGAATGACAATGATGATATTTGGAGTTTTAAAACTTGGATGGTATATATCTGAAATTGCTATGATCTTTATTGCTATTGGAGTTTTATCTGGTATTATAGGAGGACTTAATCAAGAGACTATTGCTATTGCATTTATCGAGGGAGCTAAGGATTTAGTATCAGCAGCCATTGCAATAGCATTAGCACGTGGAATAGTTATAATTGCCCAAAATGGATTTATAATAGATACTATGTTGAATTCAGCAGCAGGATACTTACAAAACTTACCAAAAGTAGTTTTTGTTAACTTAACATTGTTCTTAGAAGCCGCATTGGCATTTTTAATTCCATCATCATCTGGACTAGCTTCTCTTACAATACCTGTTTTAGCACCGCTATCTGATTTAGTTGGAGTATCGGTTCAACTAATAGTTACCGCTTATCAATTTGGTGTAGGACTTACAAATGTTATAACTCCTACATCTGGAGTTTTAATGGGCGCACTAGCTCTTGCAAATATACCTTATTCTAAGTGGTTGAGATTTGTAATGCCACTAATTATAACAATGTTTATTTCATGTATGATATTTTTAACAATAGGACAAATTATAGGAATTAAATAAAATATACTTGCAAAGTATCAAGTTCATTTGTTATAATGTTACTACCGTTAAATAATAATAATAATTTGTTTTGAGGGGCTCTTATCTGTTTTAAATAGATAAGGGCTTCTTCTATTTGTGTAGATTTTTTATTTGTATAATTATGTAAAATTATTATAATATATGGGGGTATGTATTGTATAATAGTATTAACATATTAAAGGGGGGTAGGAAATAGTGGACAAGCTTATTATAGTTAGAGGTGCTGGAGATATAGCAACTGGAGTTATACATAAACTTAGTAGATGTGGATTTAATGTTTTAGCATTAGAGGTAAAAAATCCTTTGTCTATAAGGAGAAAAGTATGTTTTAGTGAAGCTATTTACGATGGTGAAGTGTGTATAGATGGAGTTATTTGTAAATTTGTAAATAACGAAGATGAGTTAAAAAAAGCTTTTTTATCAAAAAAAGTTTGTGTAACTATTGATCCTGAGGGTATCTTAATTAATAAATTAAAACCAAAAGTTGTAATAGATGCTATAATTGCAAAAAAAAATTTAGGTACAAACAGAGATATGGCTCCTATTACAATTGGATTAGGTCCTGGATTTGAAGCTGGATATGATGTTAATTTTGTAATAGAAACAATGAGAGGACATGATCTAGGTAGAATAATAACTAAAGGTTATGCAACTGAAAATACAGGTATTCCAGGAAATATTAATGGATTCAGTAAGGAAAGAGTAATTTATTCAATTGAAGATGGTATTATAAAAAATATTTGTGATATAGGAGATATGGTTTACAAAAACCAAGTTATTGCTAAAATAGAAAATGGTAAAAACTCAGTTGATGTGTTAGCCACTATGGATGGTATTATAAGAGGTATCATAAGAAATAACAGTAAAATTAAAAAAAATCTTAAAATTGCCGATATAGATCCTAGAATAAGTGAACTTAAAAATTGTGAAACTATATCTGATAAAGCTAGATGTATAGCTGGAGGAGTTTTAGAGGCTATCCTTATGAATTGGAGTGATTTATAGATGAATGAATATATTTTGAAAAAAGTGTATGAAGATTTAGAATTAGGCAATAGGGTGTGTTTTGTAACTCTTACAGATGTCAAAGGTTCAAGCCCTGGTAAACAAGGCGCTGTAATGGCTGTATTTAAAGATGATTCTGTAATAGGAACTATAGGCGGCGGAATATTAGAAAATGTTGTTATAAATAAATGTAGGGAGTGTATTAAAACAGGAGAAGATTTTAACTTTGACTATTCACTTACAGAGGAATCATTAGAAACTACTATGAAATGTGGAGGATATGTAAAAGGTTATATAAAAGTATTTAACCCAAAGCCAAAATTATTAATTATTGGTGGAGGACATATAGGACACTCTTTATATAATATATCTAAAGGTCTAGATTTCTATACCGTTATAATAGATGATAGACATGAATTTGCAAATAAAGATAGATTTCCAGGGGCAGATGAAGTATACTCAGGAAATATAAGTGAAATTTTAAATAAAATTAGAATTGATGATAATACATACATAGTAATTGCCACTAGAGGTTATGAAAAAGATATAGAAGCTTTAAGAGAGGTTATAAACTCTAAAGCAGCGTATATAGGTATGATAGGCAGTCGTAAAAAATGGAAAGCTTTAAAAGAAGAATTACTAAGTGAAGGTATAGAGAAAAAATTATTAGAATCTATATATGCTCCTGTAGGAATTAATATATCTTCAAGTAGTGTTTCAGAAATAGCTTTTGGAATCATGGCAGAGGTGTTATTAGTTAAAAATAATGGTGATCTTTCACATAGAAAAGATAAAAGGTAGTTTGGTTTTATAAAGAGGTGTTGTAATTATGATAGATAGATATAATAGAGATATTCATAAACTTGTTATATCTTTAGGTAAAGATTTTATTTTAAACATTGATAGTTTAAAATTTGTAGTTAAAGAATTAGTTAATTTGGGAATAGATGATATTGAATTTGAGCTAAATGATATTATAGATTCAATTAGCTTATGCCACATAGTTAATTATATTAATGGTGAATGTAATGTTAACCATATAGGAATAGTTACAGATGGATTTGGAATATATAATAAAATTAGTGAGCTTAAATCGTATGGACTTACAAATATAAGTGTTCGATTAGAGTCTTTAAAGCAATATAAGTACAAAAAATTAAATCATAATATAAATATAAATGAAGTGTTAGATCTTATTACTAAATGTATAAACTTTAAACTAAATACAAAAATAATTTGTACTCTTATAAATGACTTTAATACTGATGAGGTTTTTGATTTTGTAAACTTAACAAAGTATTTGCCAGTGGAAGTTTCTTTTTCTGAACTTATTCCTGATCCTAGATGTGTGAACTTTTTCAACAAAGGATATATAAATGTTAAAGAAGTTTTAGAAAGTATAGAAGAGTTGCATAAATTAAATTATGTAAACGGAAGAATGGATTATTACAAGTTAGACGATTCAAAAGGAATAATAAGTAGAGACACTCATAATGACAAATGTGGTATATGTTTAAAGTGTAATGAATTATTTTTAGATGAAAATGGATATATAAAAACTTGTATAAACTCTGATGTAATTGTAGATACAAAACCTTATATAAATAAACCATTAATGTTTAAGGAAGTATTAAAGCAATCTATATATGAAAAGCCAAAAAATGATTAAATATAAAAAAGCTATATCTATTTAGATGTAGCTTTTTTATATTTAAAATTAAAATTTAAAATTGACTCTATCATATCTTCCCTAATACTTTCTCCTAAATCGATAGTTTTGATTTTAGGATTTTCTATATGGTCATAAACAGGATCTAAAAATTCAACTTCTACATTAGTAGATTTAATCTTGCCTACTGGTTCATATCCATGATAAGTTTCTTTTGAATTTTTTATAACAATAGGTACAATTGGACATTTAGCTTTATATGCTATTTTTAATGCGCCACTTTTAAATTCTGATATTATAGAATGATCATCTTTTACCCATGTTAGATCCCCTTCAGGAAAGATGGCCATACTTTGGCCGTTTATTATATTATTAGAAGCTTCTATAATACTTTTTAAACCTTGTCTATTGTCGTGTCTATTTATATATACACATTTTATTATAGCGGCCCATTTAGAAACTATAGGTATGTTTTTCCATACTGGTTCATCAGCTATTACACAACCTACAGCTCTGTTTACACTAGATATTAATATATAACTATCTAGCATACTGGAATGATTAACAACAAATAGTACAGGTTCTTTTGGAATTTTTTCCTCACCAATTATACTAACATCTATATTAACTAATTTTAAAGAGCTTTTAGCTTGCTTTTGTAAAAAAGAAAATTTACTTTCCATTGTAAATTTATCAGGAAACTTTAAAAACCTCTTTAATTTAAAAATAGATAACAAGAAACCTATAATTTGAAAGATTGCAAATTTAATGTAATTAAACAATTTGATATATCTCCTCTTCATACACGTAAAATATTTAATTTCGATTAATTCAATACTAGAAAGATTTTATCATAAAATGAAATTTAATTAAAGAGGAATATAAAATTGTATTTATCCATATAAAAGCACCCCAACCATTAGATTTTTAGTCCAACAATTGGGGTGCAGTACATAATATAGTTATTTTTTATGCAAATTATGCTGTTTGATCTTCCTTGTTATCCTGTCCATGTCTGTTGTATTTTTTATTATACACGACTATTAGAAGTACAGATGATAGAATATAAATAACAGCTGTTATATAATAAGCTTTTGAATATCCACCTGGTATTTTAAATAAGAATAATTTTGTAAATTGACCTGCTATTATAGATGTAACACCTCCTGCAACAAATATAAGTGAGTTGTATGCAGGTCTAGAGTTTTTCGAAACAAACTCCATCGGCAGAGAGTTCATTATAGGATTTGCACAGTTCATAAATCCTGATCTAAAGAATAGGCCAGCTCCAACTGCTAAAACCATTCCAGATCCAAATACTGTACCATTTGCAATTATCAACATAAATGGTATAGATAAAAGTGCTAATCCCCCTAATGCAATAACATTTCCTAGTTTTTTTACTATCCATGGTGATATTAACAAGAATAAAACCATTGCAAAGTATTGATAAGATACAAGTTGAGAAGTTGTAGCTCTTGATATACCTAGTTCATTGTTTAAAAATACTGAGAAGTAAGGGCATATTAACGATGCTCCAAATCTTATCATAGCATAGTATACAAGCCATAGTACAACATACTTGTTTTTGAATATTGACCAATCAAAAGCTTTTTTCTCTTTAGTTTCTTCGCAGTAGTCTTCTTTTTTCTCTTTTATAAATAAAAGAGGTATAAGAGAAAGTGCTGCAATTACAACAAACATAAGTAATACGTCTCTTTGAGCTAATATAAATTCATGTAATTGATGAGAAGTCATTCCTTTAATATTTTCAGTTATTGCACTTGCTTGAGAGTTAGAAATTTTTAATCTACTTGCAAATCTAGATACTGCAATAGTTCCTCCAAACCAAGTTGCCAAAACCATACCTATAACATTTATATACAATGCTCTAGAAAAAACTTTAGTTCTTTCTTTCTCAGTAGTATAAGCTGTAAGATAAGGTGGTAATACAACATCAAATAATGCAACACCTACAAGTATTGCTAATGTAGCAACAGGATAAATAAAGCTTACATCCACAAATGATATAGCTATCAATGCAGCTATTGTCATTATAGGTCCTGTAATTATAAGCTTTTTGTACCCAAGCTTTGGTGCTAAAATTAAAATTGCGGCACATACGAAATTACTCATCCCCATAAAAGAGGAGAAAGAACTTGCTGTAGAGATATTAACTTGCTGTAAAAAAGTTACTAAGACGTCAAAAGCAACTCCACTCATAAGTCCCATGAAGGCATAGCTGACAATAAAAGCCCAGCTATTAAAGTTAAATCTTTTTAGTTCTTTTTGATCCATAAAATACCATCCCATTTCATATAAAATTTTTATTAGGAATAACTCTTTAGGAAAACATTTCCCAGTCAAGATAATTGTATATTATATTAGGAAAATTTCAATATATTAGGAAATTTATGGAATATATTGTAAATTCTATAAATTCGATAAAATAGTTAGATTTCATACTTAAAATTCAAAATTTAAGAATTGATACAATTTGTATATAGATTGAAATTTTAATAACTTATATAAGTATAACTTTATGT
>NZ_LBBT01000269.1 GCF_001006285.1 Paraclostridium benzoelyticum | reverse complement strand
ATAAAATTTTTTTAATATATTTCCTTTTTATAAGCCTAATTTACCTAGCATAGGATAGCGGAGCAACGGTTTTATCCTTCGCTTCATTAAACCTAAATACTTTATAACCGTAACCCAATTCCAATAATCTAAAAGTATATGTAAAATTAATAAACTTTAATTTCAAAATAAATATATAGTCCTAAATGTGAAGGTCCTATAAAATAACAATGAAAATAAATAACCTACAAAAACATACGAACAGGGCATTGGGCGAAGGGGAGTGAAGTGGTTCGCAGACGT
>NZ_LBBT01000268.1 GCF_001006285.1 Paraclostridium benzoelyticum | reverse complement strand
CAAAGTATAATTATAATAATATTGTTAATATCAGTATTTTTATATATGAGAAATAAAGATAATATAAAATCTTATAAAATCAATAATATTTTAGCAATTGGGTTGTTAGGTTTATTCTTGGGGGCAATATCTGCATTTTTAGGAATTGGAGGAGGGCCAATAAATGTAGCTGCATTTACAATACTATTTTCTATGACAGCTAATGAAGCTGCTAGAAATTCAATTTTAGTTATATTTTTTTCTCAAGGATCTAAAATCATTTCAATTGCAGTAACTACAGGGTTTTCAAGTTATAATTTGGACATGTTACCATATATGCTTGTAGGAGGAATATTGGGAGGTATTATTGGATATAAAATAAATAAAGCTGTTTCTGAAAAATCTATAATTAAAATTTTTAACAGTGTAACTTTATCTATAATTTTATTAAATTTCTATAATATCTTTAAATAGATTTGTATATTTAGAAATATAATGAATTTATGAGTTAAATAACCGAATATATCGTTTTTTAAGGTCAAATTGGATGGAAATTTGTAAATATGATAAGACTATGATATTATATATACCTATGAATGATTAGGAATAAAATTGTGAACGGAGGAATAAATATGGAAAATTTACCAAATTGCCCAAAATGTAATTCAGAATATACTTATCAAGATGGAAGTCTTTTAGTTTGTCCAGAATGTGCACATGAATGGAATCCAGAAGATTCTGCTGAAAAAGAAGTTGTTATAAAAGATGTAAACGGGAACGTATTAAATGATGGAGATTCTGTAACAGTAGTTAAAGATCTTAAAGTAAAAGGAAGTTCATCTTCTATAAAAATAGGAACAAAAGTAAAGAGTATACGTTTAGTTCCAGATGCAGCAGATGGACATGATATAGAGTGTAAAATAGATGGTTTCGGAGCTATGAAATTGAAATCTAGCGTTGTTAAAAAAGCATAGTTAAAATTAAAAAGCACTAATCTTTTAAGATTAGTGCTTTTTAATGTATAAATATAATAATAAAAATATCACGCTAAGAATTAACTTATAACGCTATTTATATCATTAATATTATATTTTTAG
>NZ_LBBT01000267.1 GCF_001006285.1 Paraclostridium benzoelyticum | reverse complement strand
TTTTTTATTATAAAATATTTTTGAATTCACTCCACCCGAAGGAAATACATGTACTTTTTCTTTATTTATCTTATATTTTTTAATCACTATATTTTTGGAAATACATGTACTTTTTCTTTATTTATCTTATATTTTTTAATCACTATATTTTTATAATATTCAGATGGAACTATTATACTTTCAGCTAAAGGTAAAAGATTACCTGTAACTTTATCTAAGATTTTTTCAATACTATTTCTAGGATTAATATCACTGCCATGTATATTTATACATACTTTTGTTTTTGGTTTTATTTTCTTTAAAATTAATATAGGTATTGCATTGTGAGAAATATAGTGTACATATATGCATTTATAATTTTTTATTGTTCCTTTAACTATTACACATACATAATGTTTTATATAAATATATATTTTTTTAAACTTTCCTGTGGTTTTTTTTATTACAATTTGCTCTGTGCTATATCCTTGCTTATTTAGAATTTTCTTTGTATTTTTTACAAATATTCCAAAACTTGGATTTTTTTTATTAGGGTACATATTTGAAACAAGCAATATATCTTTCTCATACTTACTTCTATCTTTAAATTTATAATTAGGATTACTAAATACTAATCCGCATGTCACTATAGCTAACATACTTCCCGACATAGCAGAGTAAAATATATGTCCGCTCAGAAATCCTAAAAACATTATACTAATAAATGCTATAGTATATTTGAATCTTTCTTTTTTTAATGAATAGTTTTTTATAAATGCTTCTATGAAATATCCATAAACCAATATAACACCTATAATTCCATATCCAAAAACTATATCAAAAAAATCCATTTCTATAGACTTCAAAACTCCTGGGTTATATTCAGAACTAAGTCCACTTGCTATTATACGATTTTTTACATACTCTCCATATCCAAATATAAGCGTCATTATTTTATGATTAGATTCAACAAAATAAACATATATTATTGATAAAAATTCATTTCTTCCACTTAAAATAGCATATAGTATAGATCCTCCATCTATGCTATATAAGTATAATTGCCTATTTATAAATTCACTTATTAAATTAGGACATATAAATATCAATATAATTAATGATCCTAGAATTGCAATAATCATAAAATTTCTAAATTTTTGTCTATTTTCCTTATCTATAAATGATTTGATTAAATAGATTATAGATATAATCATAGGAATAATCATACCAGTTTTAGATCCAATCGATAAAAGAGAAATTCCTACCAACAATAAAATTGATAAATTTTTTAGACTAAAATTATTATATAACTTATCTATTGCAAATATAAATAAAATAGACACAACAATACTAAGTTCATTATTAGAATAAAAAAACCCCTTGCTCCCAAGACCTCCAGCATATACATTAGAACCTAAGTTTAATATCATTGGGATAATTAAAAAACTTGGAAACAAAATTAAATTATAGTTAATTATTTTTTCTATTAATTTTAATCCTTCATCTCTATTTCTTACACAGTTTCTAAAACTCTCTATAAGAACCACTATAAATAAAAACTTACTAATTCCTATAATTTCACTTTTTATACCTAAAATTTCATCAAATCTAATTGTATTTATTAAGCCTATTATAAGCATATATATAAAAACTACATAAATATATATATTTCTATAAGACTTATTCCCTTTGTTAGCATAATAAAAAAATATTGTTAGCATTATGGCTCTGTATATTGATGATATACTAATATCATAATTTTTAATTAAAAATCCATTAAAGCTATCTATAATAGCTAAATAAGCTAATGTGAAAAAAAATAAATTTCTGTATACATTATACTTTCCGTTTAAAACTTTATTTGTCATATTTACCCTCTTAATCCTCTTTTTATATTATGATGCATTTTTATCTCCTAATAATGCAGGTATAGTTTTTAAAATCAATTTTAAATCTAAATATATACTTCTATCTTTTATATATTTCAAGTCTAAGTCTACCCATTCATCAAATCCAATTTCATTTCTTCCACTAACTTGCCATATACATGTTAATCCTGGTTTTACTAGTAACCTTTGCATTTGATATTCATTATACTGTTCAACTTCTCTAGGGATAGGTGGTCTAGGTCCTACTAAACTCATATCTCCTTTGATCACATTAATTAATTGAGGTAATTCATCTAAACTAGTTTTTCTAATAAAACGTCCTACTTTAGTAATTCTAGGATCATCTTTTATTTTAAATACTGGACCATCCATTTCATTATTTTTCATAATATCACTTAAAATATTTTCTGCATTGTAAACCATAGATCTAAATTTATACATTTCAAATAACTTTCCATTTTTTCCATTTCTCTGTTGTTTAAAAAAAACTTTACCTTTAGGATCTTCTATCTTTATAGCAATAGCTATTATTATCATTACAGGACTGAGTATAATAATTCCTATACACGATAAAATTATATCAATAAATCTTTTTACGAAATAATAGCCTTTATTTTTATCATCAGCGATACTATATTTATAATTTATGTTTTTTTCCATCTTAACCTCCATATTTGTTTTTACTTATGATATTACAATATTTTAAATTATACGCTAAATTTATTATAATTTCAATATTTGCTATAGTTACTAATTTGTTATTTTAATTATGTGTAGTTTTTTATTTTTATATTAACGGCATTGTATACATATTCTGTATATATATAGAAAAAGGATCAAAATTAATATATGTACATATATTAATTTTGATCCTTTTTTATAGCTTAATAAAATGTTATTTCTATCGTTTTCCTATTAACCTTTTTAGATAATAGTTATATTCAATTAATGAAGGAAAACTATTAAATATTTTTATTTTTTTTACTCTTCTATTAATTTCTCTTATAAATTTCATATCATTGTAATAATTAGAAGTTTTAAATTCTGGTGCAACTTCTTTATTCTCTACAATATTTTTAATTAAAATAAACCATTCACAACATATTTTGTATATATCGAACTCATCTCTAACAAAATTTTCTGCATTATTCCCCATATAATTATTTAATTCATTATCTAAAAGTAGGTTTATAATTTCTTTTTCTAAGTCTTTTTTACTTTTTATTAATATTCCTGTTTTTTTATTTTTTACAGTATTAATCAATCCAAACTTATTTTTTGTTACAACAGGAACTCTTACCGATTGAAATTCTATAGCACTTATACAAAAAGTCTCTCCTTTTCCAGTTGGATTTACAACTCCTACTTTAGACTTAGCTATTACATCTAATTTTTCCGCTTGGCTTAGTACCCCTAAAAACTTTATATTGTCTTTTATATTCCCATTTTCATCTAAAAATGGATTAATAAATTTATCCTCATACCTAGAGTCAGCAATTTTATATTTACCAAGTTTAGCATTTTTATTATATAAATTTCCTCCACCTATAATATACAATTTTGAGTCTGGAACCTTTTGTTCTATACTACTCCAAACCTCTGCTAATTTGTGAAATCCTTTAGCTGGAGTTATTGCTCCCATATAGGAAACAATATTATCTTTTTCAGCTACATCTATATTTTCATATTTATATAATTTAAAGTCTAAGGCGTTATATATATATGTTGATTTATGAAAAATATCATGGTCTCTTAGCCTATCATATTGTTCTTTACTAACACAAATATTCTTAACTAGGTATTCACATTCCATTGCATATTTTAAAGACTTCTTCGTTTCAAAATTATGAGACCACATTGCACTTGGTTGTTTAACTTCATCAATAAGTCTAAATATTTTCTCATTCTCTGTTGGCCCTTTAAATATAAATAAATCTAAATTAATTTTTTTAGACTTATTTATAGCACATTCTATGTTTTCACACTCTATATTTTTTAAAATACTAGGTAATGTATCAATATTATTAGCTAATATATATACTTCTAATTTTTTACCATATATTTTTTTTAGGTAATAACTAATTGTCCAAATCATATATTCAGACCCACCAATCCCTGGGTTTCCATTTTCAGGATTAGAATAATCAATATTTCTTGTATTTTTATTTTCTAAGTAAAAACCGACCTTCATTTATACCACCTTCTTTTTACTAATTGTTTATCTTAAACTTTTCAGGATGTTTTTCAATTTATTTTCCACTTTTTTTAAAAAATAATACATCTTTGGATTTTTTATCTGTAATCTCATACTTTTATCAATACCTATATCTGTGTTCTTTAAATCCTTAATTATATCCGTCCTGCCTATATCTATCGATTCAACTTTTAAACTATCATGATATTTTATTGAGGTTGAGTATAGTTGCCTTATATTTTTTATTAGTCTCTCTCTGCAGTTATCTTCAATTATCAATTTGTTTTCGTTATAAAAATTATATGATTCTTTAGCTACAGTATATATACCAATAAAATTTTTTTCACTTAATTTTGTAGTCATTATGGAGTTTTTTCTTATCCTTCTATAAAAAAATTTTTTAGGCACATACATAACTCTTTCTGCCAATATAAATGATTTCAAACTATGCAACTCATCTTCGTGTATAATACCTTCATAAAATGATAATTTATTAGATAATAAAAATTCAGTGTTATAGAAATTTAACCATACAGGTACTCTATATCCTCTATTATTCCACGAATAAAAATAAAATTCATTACCGTTCATAACATATGATTTTAGTAGTTTTTCTCTATTATATATGTTTTTTACCACATCTATTGTTGTATTTTCAAAAAATACATCAGCATCAAATGTTAAAATATCCAAGTTTTCTTTTTTAGCTAAATCATAACAATATTTCATAGTGTCTAAACCAATATAGTCATCACTATCTAAAAAATATATATACTCTCCTCTTGCGTGCTGAATACCTGTGTTTCTAGCAGCACTCACCCCTTTATTTTTTTGGTTAATAACTTTTATAAAATCGTATTTAGATTCATAACCCTTTAATATCTCCAAGCTTTGATCTGTAGAACCATCATTTATGGCTATAATCTCTATAGAGTCTAAAGTTTGATTTATAGCACTTTCAATACTCTGTTCTAAATATGCTTCCACGTTATAAACAGGTATAATTATGCTTACCTTTTTGCTCATTTTCTCACTCCTAATCCTGAGTACATCACTAAATATTATACTCTTTTAAGCTTTATAATTTTATTGTTTTTCATTAAAAATAAGTTTTGTTATAAATGTATTTTCAATAAATTTAAAAACACAAGTACTTATGATAATTGTTAATACAGCGGATATAAATCCATTAATCATAATATATTTATTTGAAATTGCATATACAAGCTTTGAAATACACGATCCAATAACTGGTTCGTGTAAAATAAATATATAAAAAGAGTATTTGCCTAAAAAATTTAATATTTTACTGTTTTTTATATATAAACTTATATAATAATAAGCTACTACACTTATAGGCCATAAAAAAAATGTAGTTCCTATTTCGTATACTTTATAGCTTTTATTAACTGTTAA
>NZ_LBBT01000266.1 GCF_001006285.1 Paraclostridium benzoelyticum | reverse complement strand
ATTCTTTATTATTACATTTTTATGTATCTATTAACTTAATTATTGAAAAAATATATAATGAATTTAATATATATTTCATTTTAATTTAGGAGGTAACGTATGTTTTTTATTTATTTGTTTCCAATAATAACATTATCTATTTTTTTAATATCTTATTTTAAAGATAGAAGAAGACTTGTTAACGGATTATTTTTCAATATATTTCTTATATCTTTTGCTATTTCATTTACATACTTAGCATTTTCTACAGAAAACCGAATTTTAATAGTTTTATTTTTAATCTTATTTATCATATTTATGATTGTTTCGATATTTGGAATTTACGCCCTTATTTTCGGTTTATTTTTAAATGCTAAAATCGTCATGCAAAAGGAAAGTAGAAATTTATCTAATATGTTGACTCTTTTTTTAGGATTAGCACTTGTTTTCCACTTAGTTTTAACATTTTTTAATCCAGAAAAATTTTTACCAAAAGATATAACTATTTTTTTAAGCAGTTTTTTACTTTTAGAATTTTACTTCTTATTTAGTATTTTTAATTTCTTAATGATTTCTTTAATAGCTCAATTTAATAAACCAAAGAAAGATCAAGATTTTATAATCGTATTAGGTAGTAGGGTTTTTGGGGATAAAGTTCCACCTCTACTTGCTAGCAGAATCGATAGAGCTATAAATTTTTACAATGAACAATCTAAGGTTTCTTTTTCTCCTAAAATCATTTTTTCAGGAGGCCAAGGTCCGGATGAAGATATTCCAGAAGGTCTAGCTATGCAAAAATATGCATTAAGTAAAGGGATACCATCTAAAGATACAATTATTGAAGATAAATCAGTTAATACTCTCCAAAATATGAAATTTTCAAAAGTTATTATGGATAATTT
This sequence comes from Paraclostridium benzoelyticum, assembly GCF_001006285.1. GTDB lineage: Bacteria > Bacillota > Clostridia > Peptostreptococcales > Peptostreptococcaceae > Paraclostridium > Paraclostridium benzoelyticum. The sequence goes on along the minus strand of NZ_LBBT01000266.1, from coordinate 5,657 downwards.
AATGCCTAATGGTTATAAAAGTATATTTGTAACTAATAATTATCACGTTTTTAGAGCTAGCATATACGCAAGAATGGCTAGTTTGAAAAGTAATGGTTTAGGATCAAAAACTGCTTATTATTTCCTTCCTAATGCTTTAATACGAGAGTATATAGCACTTGTTGTAATGAACAAAAAAAGGCATATGATTGTAATATTTATAATATTTGTTTTTTCAATTTTACTAGCTCTTATAAATCATTATTTTATTTTTACAGCTTAATTAATTATGTTTAACCTTCTTCAAATAGGTATATATTATTATTATTCAAATATATTTTAATATATTTGAGTTTTACTTAGATTGGGGGTATATGTTCATATGTCTAATGAAGTTAAATACTTTTTTTTCATAATATTTATAACCTGCATAATGGGATTTGGAGTTACAATTCCACTTACTCAATTAGGAGTATTAACATACGGTTCTCCTATTTTTATGATTTTTTATGCTTTATCTGGATACTCCCCAGCTATAGCAGGTATACTTACTGTTCACAAATTTTACTCAAAAAATGATTTTATTAGATTTTTAAAAAGTTGTATAGATATGAAAAGAAGTTTCAAGGAATACCTTTATGTTTTAATTACTATTTTAATTTTATGGACAACACCATTTATAGTTGTATGCTTTTTTAGAGATAAATATATTTTATTAACTTATCCATTAATTTTTTTAACATGGATCGCACCATTTATGATTTTCGGTGGTGGACTTGAAGAAATAGGTTGGAGAGGTTTTTTACTCCCTAAGTTATTGTCCAAGTATTCACCTTTGAAAAGTTCCTTATTAATAGGAATAATTTGGTCTTGCTGGCATTTACCACTTTGGTTTGTTGTTGGGTCTCCTCAACAACATCTAAACTTTTTACCTTTTGCATTAAGCTGTTTAGCATCATCATTTGTTCTAACATTTATATATATGGAAACAAATAGCATTTGGCTATGTATACTGTTTCATGCTTTAGATAATGCATGTTCCTATGTATTTAAATATTCTGTAGATCTTCATATAATAATTTCAATATCTACAGCTATAGTCGGGCTTCTAATTTTATTTATTTCTACTAAGTGCATAAAAAATAGACTAAGATAATTATCCTAGTCTATTTTTTATATTTATTCTATTCTATAGAATTTTTATCTATCTCATCAAAACTATTTGCAACTGCTATAGTTGAAGCCATTGCTCCATTTACATTAAGCATTGTACGTCCCATATCTAATATTGGATCTATAGCAATTATTCCACCTAATAATGGGAAGTATGCTCCTAATCCCATACCTGATATAACAACAGATACAGACATAGTTGCAGTACCAGGAATTCCTGCTATTCCTAAAGAACTTATTGTTATTACTATTAATAACATTACATAGAAACTAAAGTTCATAGTTGTTCCTGACATATTAGCTACAGTCACAGCCATTAACGCTGGGTATATTCCTGCACAACCATTCATACCCATATTAGCTCCTAAACTTCCTACAAAGCTAGATATACCTTGATCTACTTTTAAATTCTCATTTAATGTTTCTATAGTAACTGGTAATGTTCCTAAACTAGATCTTGAAGTAAATGCTAATATAAGAGGTTTAGATGCATTTTTTAAGTATTTAACAGGATTAACCCCATTAATTGATATTATTATTAAGTGCACTATAAACATTATTGCAACACTTACATATAAAGCTAATATGAAATCTATAACACCTACTATAGAAGATATTCCTCTATCAATTATAGAACTTGCCATTAATGCAACTACCGCATATGGCATTAACTTTATAACAGTTATCGATATACTTATTATTATCTTATAAAACGCTTCAATTAAGTCTACAAAAGGTTTAATTGTATCTGCGTGTTTTTTACTCAATCTTTTTATTGCTATACCTATAAATCCTGCAAATATAACTATAGCTACAACATTTGCTTGCGCCATAGCATCTACTGGGTTTGATGGTAGTAACCCTCTTAAAGTATCTACTACAGGTGTCACTTCTCTTAATTGTTCTGTAGCTTGTTGAGCTACTTCTTGCCCTACTCCCAGTTTGAATAAATTTCCAACTATTATTCCAACTGCTGCTGCTATAGCTGTTGTTCCAAGTAGCATAAAAATAGTTCTACCTGTCAACTTACCTAAATTTTCACCTTGTTTCAAGTTCATTATAACTCTTACAATTGAAACAAATACTAAAGGTACTACTAGCATTTTTAATAAATCCATAAATCCATATCCAAATAATCCATACCATTTAGATACCTCTGTTAACCAAGTGACTTTTGTAGGGTCATTCGGAAAACCTGCTATAAATTGAATTATTAACCCTAAACCAATTCCCATTGCAATTGATGATATCATCAATTTGGTGAAATCAAGCTTTTTAGTTAATTTTTTGACTATAAAGAATAGTCCTATTAATATTCCTATCGATAACAAAGTTAACCAATTTGTTACCATAAGGAATTCTGAGAAAAATGTGTAATTCATGTGTTCCTCCTTATACTTTTTGCAAAGTTAAAGGCTTTGCTTTTTTATATAATATAACAAGTACTAAAAATTATATCAACTGGTAACTTTTTGGTAACTTCTAATTTTTTTACTTTTCAAAATTTTTAAATTTTAATCATTACATACTATATGTTCGTTGCTCCACTTTATCATATTTGCAATAACATGCAGTAACTCCAACCCTGATTTACTTAAATAATAAGTAGATTCTATACTATTTTTCACTACTTTTTTATTATTTATAACAATATTATTTTCTACTAATAAATCAAGCTGTTGCACTAACATCTTCTTACTACATCCATCTATTTTTCTTTGTAACTCTCCAAATCTAATTTTACTATCTTGGATCTCCCAAACTATCCTTGCTACCCATTTTTTACCAACTATACTAGATAGAGCTTCAACTGGACAGTCAAATGTCATATCACTTACATTGTACATTAATTTGGCCCTCCTATTTTTATTTGTGTATACAAGGTTATAATATCGTCAATATTTTGTCCAATTTTGATTATTATGAATTTTGCATATCCACGTTTTATTATAGCTTTTTTCTATAACTGCTCTTATCCATTATTCAAATAAAAATAACCTAAAATAACAAGATTTAATTTTTCTTGAATTTTAGGTTATTTACTTTATATTATTTTTCTAATCCCATTTGTTTTATTCTTAATTTATCTAACTGTGATATAGCACTTGAAACTGCCATCTGCCCTTGCCCTGCAGACTTTAAGTATTGATATGGCTTACCTGCACAATCTCCCGCAGCATAAAGTCCATCTATATTTGTTCTCATTTCTCTATCAGTTTTTATATGAGGTCCTTCAACTTCTAAACCAGGAACCATATAACTTGGAGATACGCTATCCTTGATAACGAAAACCCCATCCAAATCTAGCTCGCTATCTTTTAATACAAGTTTATTTACCAATGTATCTCCCTTTATTTCTATAGGTTTACTATCGATTATTTCTATAGAAGAATCTAACTTATTAGATAAGTTATACATAGGTATATAATAAACTTTTGATGCTATTTCACTTAAAAAGTTTGCATCCTCTTCTCCTTCATGATTGTATCCTATTATAGCTACAACTTTATCTCTATATAATCCAGCATCACATGTTGCACAATATCCTACGCCTTTTCCTAAATATTCTTCTTCCCCTTTAATCATTTTCCCATATTGTACACCTGTAGCTATTATTACAGTTGTAGCTTCATAAATTTCATCTCCAACAGCTAATGCAAAATAATCTCCCATTTGGTATACATTATTAACTCTCTCTTGAGTTATTTCAATTCCCATCTCTTTTACGTGATTAGTAAATTTTTCACTCAACTCGGCTCCACTTACATCATAAATTCCTAGATAATTATCTATAGATGGAGCTTTAACTAATTTATCACTTCCATTGTGAGATCCAAATAATATTATGTTTTTATTACGTATCTTAGCATTTATAGCAGCTGCTAAACCAGCTGGTCCGCTTCCTACGATTGCAATATCATATCTCATATTCAACATTCCTCTCTATATTAATTATATATGAGCTTTCACCATATCTTCTAACTTTTGCTTAGGTATAAACCCAACTAATCTTTCAGCTTCTTCTCCATCTTTAAATACAATTACAGTTGGCACTGTTGTTACTTGGAATTTTCTAGCTAATTCTAAGCTTTGATCTATATCTACTTTTAAAAATTTAGCTTCATCTATATCTCCACTTAATTCGTCGAATACTGGAGCTAACATTTTACATGGACCACACCATGTTGCAAAAAAGTCCACTACTGTTGTTTCACTTGCATTTTCTACCTCTACGTTAAATTCGTCTGTATTTATTATTCTACTCATTTTCATTTCTCCTTTATTTATGTTTTATAATAACTTTAATATATCATCAGTTTTTATCTATAACAATTAGTTACTTATTCGTAACTAGTTTTCTACTTTATTATTACCCTTAAATAAAATTCTTTGTACATTAAATGAAAATATTTAATTAAAAAATAAAAAAATGTAGAACTAATGCTCTACATCTTTTATTTAAATTAAATACCTACTTAAGTTTAGAGTAATACTCAACAACTAAAATATCATTTATTTCTATTGGAACTTCGTTTCTTTCAGGTATTTTAGTAAGAGTTCCCGACACATCATCAATGTCCTTACTTAAGTAAGAATATTGGCTATTAGCATTTTGTTGAAAACTATCAATAAACATAGAGTTCTTTTTAGATTTTTCTCTTAGAGATATCTTTTCTCCTACTGACACTCCATAAGAAGGTCGATCGACTTTATTTCCATTAACTAATATGTGTCCATGCACTACCATTTGACGAGCTTGTCTTATAGAACTCGCTAATCCTAATCTATAAACTAAGTTATCTAGCCTACATTCTAGTAATTGAACTAATACCGTACCTGTTTCTCCTTGAGATTTCATAGCTTTTTTTACATAGTTAGAAAATTGTCTTTCTAAAACCCCGTAATAAGCTCTTAATCTTTGTTTCTCTAGTAATTGCAATCCATACGGTGAAAGTTTTTTATCTGCTCTAGAAGTTCCTCTAGTTGCTCTATCCATAGCTTTTGGATGTCCACACACATTAAGTCCTAACCTTCTACATTGTTTAAATCTAGGTCCCATCATTTTTGCCATAATTATCATCTCCTATAAAATTAGAAATTTTGCCGCGATAACTTTAAGCCTGTATACACTATATCATAATTTTCATTTTATGTAAATGACTTTCATTATCATTAAAAAGAGTCATGTATACAATCATGACTCTTTTTAAGAAGTTTTTTAGTTTTTGAGTGTAATTTTTGGCACAAATCTAAAAGTACTAATAGTTTATGTTACGGACATTAAACTTAAACTATATCTGCGGGATTGAGTACTTTATAAATTTATAGCATCATTTTTTGTAGAGAAGGTTTTTCTCTATGTTTTTAGTATAACATAGGTGTTATTCGTTGTAAATGAAAATTATTATCATTAAGAATGTAAAAAAAACTAACCAATATAATTTATAATTGGTTAGTCTATTTTATTAATTAAGATCATATAAAATAATTTCATTTTTATCTAA
>NZ_LBBT01000265.1 GCF_001006285.1 Paraclostridium benzoelyticum | reverse complement strand
GCTTACTTACTGTAATATTTCAAACAAAAAGGAAATTTAAATCCTCCAAAATAAAGAAATATTAAATTTTTTTGTATTCTAAGAATTTAATTTTTATAAGTTAATTTATATTCAACATAAAAATTTTCTTTGCATATATTCAAAAACAACTGCTACAATTTAACTACACAAATATTTTTATGCTAAAAAAATTAATATACAAATTCAAGGGGGTATTATTTTATGTTTGATATATTCAAGCAATTTATTGATTGGTTATGGCTTTATCCGATTTTAATTATCCTAGTCGGTGGTGGTATAACCATGTCAATTACGTTAAATTTTTTTCAAATAACAAAATTACCATTCATACTAAAAGAAACTTTTGGAAAAATATTCAAAAAAGGAGAGGGGGATGGAACAATAACTCCATTTCAGGCAGCTACATCTGCTTTAGCTTCTACAATAGGTGCTGCAAATATAGTAGGTGTTCCTCTAGCTATAGCTACAGGAGGTCCTGGAGCTATATTTTGGATGTGGATTATTGCCATATTTGGATGTGCTCTTAAATACTCAGAAATTATATTAGGTATAAAATATAGAGTTAAAAATGAAGATGGTGAATACGTAGGAGGTCCTATGTATTATCTTAAAAATGGAGCAAAAATGCCCTTACTAGGATCTTTATTCGCATTTTTCTTAATGGTTGAAATAGCACCATCTATAGCAACTCAGTCAGCTTCAATTATTCAAACTGCTGAAACTATAAATATCCCTCCTATCATATCATGTTCAGTTCTTGTGTTCATAGTCGGATTGGTTGTTTATGGAGGAATAAAACGAATCTCAAAAGTTACAGAAAAACTAGTCCCATTTATGGCTGTTGCATTTTTTTTAATATCACTTACAGTCGTGTTAATTAACTTCAAAAACATACCATATGCATTTAACTTAATATTTAAAGGAGCATTTAATCCTACTGCCGCTGCTGGTGGATTTACAGGTTCTATAGTATCAGCAACAATAAGAGCTGGAGCAGCTAGAGGAGCTTATTCAACAGAAGCAGGTATGGGTACATCAACAATAGCTCATTCTGCTGCTGTTACTGATTTTCCTGCAAGACAAGCTCTTTGGGGCGTGTTTGAAGTTATCGTTGATACACTGTTTATATGTACAATAACAGCATTGTTAGTTTTAACTACAGGAATATGGTCTGACCTTGGAGCTGACAAAGCTGCTGCTATGCCTTCTATGGCAATTCAAAGTGTATTAGGTACTAAATTTGGTGGAGGTTTTTTAACTATTTGTATGCTTATGTTTGTTTTATCAACTTTAATAGTCATAATTTTTTATGGCGAAAAGCAAGCTGAATATTTATTTGGTTTAAAAACATCTAAGTTAGTTAGACTGATTTATTTATGTTTTATAATTATAGGCGCATTATGTAAGTTAGGTAATGTAGTAGTGTTATTAGATTCTGCCCTAGCCTGCGTTATAGCTACAAATATGATAGGCGTAATAAAACTTCGAAAAGAAGTAAAAGAAGAATCCGATAAATTCTTTGAAAGTCAAAAAGCTAAAGCAAATTAATTAAATAACTCAACTAAAATAAGCTAACTCAACTTATAGATTAATCTTTATTTTGAATTAGCTTATTTTTTATATTTTTAATTTAAAGAGTACTGTATTATTTTATTTATCAACTCACTAAATCCTATTCCATTAGCCTTCGCGCTTCTTGGAATTAAACTAGTTTGGGTCATTCCTGGTAATGTATTTAATTCTAATACATATGGCACACCATCGCTTATTATTACATCTACTCTAACATAAGCTTTACAGTTAAAAGCTTCCCAACATCCTTTAGATATTTCATTTACTTTTTCTTGTAATTCTTTTTCTAAATAAACTACTTCTTCTGTAGCCCCGTTTGAACTATATTTTGACTCAAAATCGAAAAACTCTGAATTTGATTTTATTGATATAGTAGGGAATACTTCTCCATTTAATATAAATGATGTGTACTCTCCACCTTTTATATATTTTTCTATCATTACACAATCATCAACTTCTAATCCTTTTTGTACTGCATTTAATACTTCTTCTTTAGACTTTATTAAAAATGTTGCTACACTTGACCCTCCACTATTTGGCTTTATAAATACTGGATATCCTATTTTTTCTATTTCTTCATAATTTATATCTTCTATTTTTCTAACTACTGTCCAAGGTGCTGTTGGTAAATTAGAATCTCTTAATATTTTTTTAGTCATATTTTTATCCATGCATAAAGCACTAGTTAATGGATTACATCCTGAGTATGGAATATCCATAGCTTCTAAAATAGATTGGACACATCCATCTTCTCCAAATTTACCATGAAGAGCTAAAAATGCAAAATCTATATCATCTGTTACCTTAGTGAATATATCTTTTTTATCATTTAATACAATCTTTACTGCTTCATGTTTATCTCTATCTATATTGTTAAAAACCTCTTCGCCTGATCTTAGTGATACTTCTCTTTCCGAAGATATACCACCCATTATAACTGCTATTTTCATCTATCTCACTCCTAATTATTATCTTTTACGTCATTACTTATATAAACAGTATATGATTTATGGATTATATCTTAAAGTACCACCCATAGTCAAGTTTTATATATCAGTGGTTTTCTTATTATAAAATGGTTCTATATGAATTATGACTTGAGCACTTTTATTTATATTCTTTCTTATAGATTCTTCAATATCATGATTTAATTTATGAGATTTTTCAACAGTTATATTAGGTTCAACCATTATATGCATATCAATATGCACATCATTTTCACTACCTCTACTTCTAATGTTATGAACATCTTTTATTTCATTAAAGCTTTTTAGTATCTCTTTTATAGCCTCTTCATCAACTATTGCTTTATCAACTAAAACATCTATAGTAGATTTAAAAATTTCATATGAAGCATGAAGTATAAACCCTGCAACAACTAAAGATGCAATAGGATCAATTATAGCTGGTAATCCTAATCTAACCCCAACTAAAGTTAATAAAACCCCTATAGAAACAAATATATCGCTTTTAGTATGAATTGAGTCTGATATTAGTATATAACTATTTAGTTCTTTACCTATTCTATATTCATAAGTACATACAAATATATTTATTATAAGAGTTAATATTAACACAAATAAACTTCCAATTGTTATTGTTGGTTCAACTGGATTTTGAAATTTCAAAATACCTTCAAATATAATTTTCCCACCTATAAATAAAAGCATTGCACCTATAAAAAGACCTGATATAACTTCAAATTTCTTATGTCCATACGGGTGTTCTTTATCTTTGGGCTTAGATGCAATAGATATTCCTATTAAGCCTACAATATTTGATGTTCCATCAGATATTGAGTGAAATCCATCAGCAGTCATACTTGCACTTTTTATAATACTACCAATTACTATTTTTAATATTGCAACACCTATGTTTGCAAATAATATTATCCATAAAACTTGTTTTACTTTTTTATAATTATCAGATATCATAATTAGCCTCCTTAATTTTAAAAATAAAAATTCGCTTTGCTTGAGCGACTACGTCTACGAACCACTTCATGTCACTCAAATTTCATATCGTCAACGTCCACTCGGCAAACTCGTGTCCCGTTACTAAAACGACTTTGTCCGTTGCTCAAAAACTTTTTTGCGCTTAAAACCAAACTTATAAATTCCTATACCTGTTTAATATACAATTTTTCGGTCTGTTAATTCCTAAAGCGCAAAAAAATCCATGGAAAAGTTTTTAAACTATCCCATGGATTTATATATCCACTGCTTCCTAAGAAACCCAGCACATAATAATACGTGCCTGATAACTCCATTTAACATGTTAAAATTAATTTTAATTCTATCAATTAAATATCTTGCTGTCAATATTAATTTATATTCAAATTAAGCTAATTATGTTACTAATTATTTAAAAAATTTATTGCTCCTTCTACTAAAAGCCTACATCCCTTTTCAAATACGTCTTCATTAAGTTTTACTTTTGGATTATGAAGAGGATAAATCTCCTCACCCTCTATTATTGTGTTTAATCCATAGTATACTCCAGGTATTTTTTCAAAGTAATAAGATGCATCCTCGCTACCCATAGCTCCTTTAGGTAAAAGCATAATTGAGTTTTCACCCCATATATTTTTGCAAATACCTGATAAGTAATCAACCATATCATTATTATTATTAAGTGCTGGATATCCATATTCATATTCATACCCATAGTTTCCACCCATAGTCTTTGTTACCCCAGATACAATTTCTTCTAATCTTTTATTTACAAAATCTCTAGAATCATTTTCTAAGCATCTTACTGTGCCTAAAATCTCAACATAATTAGGTATTATATTATATGCTGGAGTTGATGGTTGTTCGCTTTTTATATTGGATATACTTATTACAATAGGGTTTTGAACATCATTTTCTCTTGTCAGTATTCCTTGTATCATATTTATAATTTGATTTGTCATAAATATCGGATCTTTTGAAAATTCTGGAGTTGATGCATGTGCACCTTTTCCAACAACCTTTATTTTAAATCGGTCTGATGATGCCATCATTCCTCCTTTTTTTGTTACAATCTGTCCAGGTTTAAAATATGGTATGCTCATAACATGCTGAGCTATAATAGCATCTACTTTTGGATTTTCTAAAACGCCTTCATCCATCATTACTTTTGCTCCTCCTCCATATTCCTCTCCTGGTTGAAAAATAAGTTTAACTTGCCCATTTAATTTATCTTCATTTTCTTTTAATATTTTTGCTGCACCTAAAAGCATTGCAGTATGTGCATCATGTCCGCATGCATGCATATTTCCATTTGTTGACTTAAAATCTACTTTTGTTTCCTCCGTTATAGGTAAAGCATCCATATCAGCTCTTAATGCTATAACCTTTTTATTTGTTTTTTTACCTATCAATCCTGAAAGTCCTGTACATGTTTTAAACTCTTTATAATCTATACCCATATTTTTCAATTCTTTTTTTACGTACTCTAATGTCTTTGGTAAATTCAACCCAATCTCTGGTATTTGGTGTAAATCTCTTCTACATTTAATTATGTATTCACTTATATTTTCTTTATATCTTAACATTTTAATTACCTCCAATATCAATAAGTATTTTAAAATAAATTTGATGTATTCTTCACTTAATGTATAATTTAATATTACTACTAATTA
>NZ_LBBT01000264.1 GCF_001006285.1 Paraclostridium benzoelyticum | reverse complement strand
AATCTTTTTAAGAAAAAAGGCAAAAAAATAAGCATAAGTAAAAACTTATGCTTATTTTTTAATTTATTACTTTGCTATTCCTAAATCTTCTTTCATATATTCATCATGTAAACATATTTTCTTAAGCTCTAGTGTTTTCTTAACATCTATAATTCTTTGATTTGATGATCCTCTAAACTTAAGACTTATATCTCTCTTAGCTTCTATAAATCTTCCATCCACCAAAACATCTATATTTCTAAGTAAATTTAAATTATTAAAATATGAAGGGTTTTTCTTATCTGTAAGTTCCTCAAATGTATATCCTGTATATACCCATACATCTAAGTCATTATCTTTACATGTTTTTGCAACTTCAGCTAAAGCTTCACTTTGTAAAAATGGCTCCCCTCCAGATAAAGTTACACCTCTATGCAATTTTAGTTTTTCTATCTCTTTAAATATTGTGCTTGTATCTACTTCGAACCCACTCAGCAAATCATGAGTTTTAGAATTATGGCACCCTTTACAATTGTGTATGCATCCTTGTGTCCATAAAACAGCCCTAAGCCCAGGCCCATCTACTATACTATCTACAGTAATAGGCGAAGCTAATCTTATCTTCATGTATACTCCCCCTCATTAAAACATTAAATTTAAATATTAACTATGTTTTATTCTATCTCTAACTTCTGCTTTCTTTGCATTATTAAATCTATCTACTGTTCCTACTAAATATCCTGTTATTCTTCTTATTCTTTCAAATCCAATCTCTCCATCTGATTCTTTTCTACCACAAGCAGGGCAAATATCTCCAGGTATAACACCTGAATACCCACATACAGGATCCCTATCTAATGGATGATTTATACTTCCATATCCTATACCTAATTCTTTCATAGCTCTTATTATAGTTTCAAAAGCTTCTAAGTTATTTGAAGGACTTCCATCTAACTCTATATAAGTTATATGTCCAGCATTAGTTAATTCATGGTAAGGAGCTTCTATCTTTATCTTGTCAAAAGAACTTATTTTGTAATATACAGGTACATGGAATGAGTTTGTATAATATTCTTTATCTGTTATTCCTTCTATTTCACCATATTTATTTCTATCTATAGAAGTAAACCTTCCTGATAGACCTTCTGCTGGAGTGGCTATTAAAGAGAAGTTTAATCCATATTTTTTACTAGCTTCTTCCATTTTATCTCTCATATGACTAATTATATCTAGACCTAGATTTTGAGCTTCTTCACTTTCTCCATGGTGTTTTCCTATAAGAGCTATCAAGCATTCTGCTAATCCTATAAATCCTACTGTTAGCGTTCCTTGTTTTATAACTTCTTTTAATGTATCATTAGGACCTAAATCATCAGACCCTTTCCATACATTTTGTCCCATTAAAAACGGGAAATTTTTAACCTTTTTGTTCCCTTGAACTTCAAACCTTTCTAGTAATTGGTCTACTACTAAATCTATCTTTTCATTTAACTCTGAGTAAAACTCGTCTATATTTAGGTTTTGTCCATTTATACTTCCATGTTTTATTCCTAATCTTGGAAGGTTTATTGTTGTAAATGATAAATTACCTCTCCCACTTACAACTTCTTCTCCACATACATTACTAACTACCCTAGTTCTGCATCCCATATATGTAGCTTCAGTATCAGGTTTTCCTTCAACATAGTACTTAGCATTAAAAGGAGCATCTATAAAACTAAAGTTTGGGAATAATCTCTTTGCAGAAACTCTACATGCTAACTTAAATAAATCATAGTTATGATCTTCAGGATTTAAGTTTATTCCTTCTTTTACTTTGAATATTAATATAGGGAATATAGCTGTTTCTCCATTTCCAAGACCTTTTTCTACTGATAATAATAAGTTTTTAGTGACTAATCTACCTTCTTCAGATGTATCTGTTCCAAAATTCACACTTGAAAAAGGAACTTGAGCCCCTGCTCTTGAATGCATAGTATTTAAATTGTGTATAAAAGCTTCCATAGCTTGGTATGTGCTTCTATCTGTTTCTTTATATGCTTCTTTATATGCAAACTTTTGTGCTTTTTCTGCTACATCATCTTTTATATTTAATCTATTTATTAACTCTATTTTTTCTAAATTTATATATGACTCATCTAAGCTTATACTAGCCTTAGTATTTGTATTTTCCTCTACATAAGCTACAATGTCTCTTATTTTATCTAAAGCTTCTATACCTTCATATAACTCTAAAGCTTTGCTCATATTATTTATATATAATTTCTTAAATGTCTTATATACACCTTCAGCTAAACCATAATCGAAGAAAGGTATACTTTGTCCTCCATGTTGGTCATTTTGGTTACTTTGTATAGCTATTGCTGCTAAAGCTGCGTAACTTATAATATCGTTTGGCTCTCTTAAGAATCCATGTCCTGTTGAAAAACCATCTTTAAATAACTTTATTAAATCTATTTGGCAGCATGTTAATGTTCCCATATTTAAAAAGTCCATATCATGTATGTGTATATCCCCATTATCATGAGCAAATGCATGTTCAGGTTTTAACATGTAAGTTTTGCAAAACTCTTTAGACACTGTACTTCCATACTGAAGCATAGTTCCCATCGCAGTATTTCCATCTATGTTTGCATTTTCTCTTTTTATGTCAGCATCATCTGCATCAGCAAAAGTTATTTCTCCTATAGACTTCATAAGTCTAGATTTAGAGTTTCTTATTCTGCTTCTTTCAGTTCTATAAATTATGTATTCTTCACTAGTTTTAGCATGTCCTTTTTCTATAAGAACTTTAACTACAGCATCTTGTATATCTTCTACTCCAGGAGTATTTGTTGCAAACTTTATATTTAATAGCTTAATTACATCTTGAGTTAATAATTCTGCTACATTATAATCCGCTACACTACCTTCTCTTTGAGCAACTTTACTCGCAGCTAAGAATATAGCTCTCGTTATTCTATCTGAGTTAAAAGGTATAACTCTTCCATCTCTTTTCTTTACTGCTTGAATCACAATAAATTCCCCCCTCATCACAATATATAGTATCCGCAAATATTAAGCATACTATATATAGTATGCTTGGATGAAAAAAATCCCCTTTAACAAAGTCAAAGGGAAAATCTTTAAGTCATTACTTTACTACAATAAGCTTACCAAAATTGTACATAATCGTCAAATACCCTCTAAGCATTGAAATTACTATCTACATTTTTTGAACATTAGTATTTCTAATATGTTCAAATTTTTAGACTTTTTTATAATTTTTTCACTCATTTTTTGACAAATTTATCAATAAATCTTATATAGTTATCTTTGTTGTTATAAATTAATATATAATATACTTATCTATCTTAAAAAGGAGGATTAAACATGTTATCTAGTAGATTAAATAACATTACACCATCTTATACAATAGGTATAAGTTCAAAAGTTCGCGATTTAAAAACATCAGGAAAAAGTATAATTGATTTAAGTATAGGAGAACCAGATTTATCTGTTCCTAATGCAGCAATTCAACATGGAATAAACTCATTAAATGAAAACTTAACTAATTATGACTTAGTTCCTGGATTAAAAATTCTTAGAGATGAATTATCTGAAAAACTAAATTTAGAAAATGATTGTGATTATGCTCCAGAAGAAATAGTAGTTTCTAGTGGTGCAAAAAATGCTATAACAAATGCTTTATTAGCTATATTAAATCCTGGAGATGATGTTCTAGTTCCTAAACCTTATTGGGTTAGCTATCCTGAAATGATAAAACTAGTTAATGCAAATCCAGTTTTTATAGAAACAAATAAAGAAAATGAATTTAAACTAACTAAAGATATTTTAGAAAAGAGTATTACTTCAAAGACTAGAATGTTATTTTTAAATAATCCTTCAAATCCTACTGGAGCAGTTTACTCAAAAGAGGAATTATTAGAAATAGCTAATGTGTGCATAAAGAACAATATATACATACTAGCAGATGAAATATACGAAAGAATATGTTACAAAGATAAATTTGTATCTATAGCATCATTAAGTAATGATATAAAAAATATAACTATAACTATAAATGGTTTCTCTAAGTCATTTGCTATGACAGGTTTAAGAATAGGATATTCTGCAAGTAACAAAGAAATTTCTAAAGCAATATCAACAATACAGGGACATTTAGTATCTCATCCCTCTCTAACTAGTCAATATATAGCTTACGGAGCTTTAAAGGATTGTTCTGATTCTATTAATGACATGGTTGATATATATCGTTCAAGAAGAAATAAAGTGGTTGATATATTAAATCAATACAACAAATTAAATTATGTAACTCCAGATGGAGCTTTTTATACATTTATAGATTTATCTATGGTAAAAAATAATTTAAACTATACCGATAGTTTTTCTATAGAATTTTGTAATAAGCTATTAGATGAGTATGAAGTTGCTGCTGTTCCAGGAATAGCATTTGGAATGGATGATTATATAAGAATTTCTTATGCTTGTAGTGAATCTTCTTTTACAGAAGGATTAAAAAGAATAATAAAACTTGCTGAGTCTTTATAAAAATATATAAATTAATTTTACTTAAAATAAAAAACTGTTCAGGAAAATTTCACTTCAATTTCATGAACAGTTTTTATTTATATGTATACTTTTAAATATTTAATTCTATTATTTAAACATAAGTTTACTCATTAACAACTTTTATCTCAATACCCACTACCCCATATCTTTTTATATCTTCCTTAGAATAATATTGTTCCATATCATCAGGAGCTGCAAAATCATCATAACTATATCCAAGTTTAATTTTATTAAATTTTTTATATAGATCATTAAAATTCTTATATTTATATATTTCTAGAACTTTAACTTTTAAATGATTTTTACAATTACCATTATTAATAAAAGTAATATAATCCCCCTTTAATACTGTCTTTCTCTTTTCATCATATAATCTCATCTCTATCGTCTTCATTCCATTTTTTATTAATGTAAAACAGTCATTATTTAAAGTCATGATATGATTTTTCATCTAAATTTCTCCTATTTTATAATTTTATCCAATAACGTTTTATAATATTTCCATCAACCTCTACATTTTTTTCAAATACTCCTCCATTAGCAATTATAACTTTTTCACTGCCTATATTATCATGGTTACAAGTTATAAGCACTTTATCAAGTCCATATGACTTACAATTTACAAGATTTTGTTTAAGCATCTCTGTTGCATATCCTTTTTTCCTTTCACTCGGACGAACAGAGTAACCTATATGACCACCCCATAAACTTAGTACCGGGTGATTAATATGATGTCTTAAATCAATGATTCCAACAATTTTATTATCTCTTAGCCTTACAGCTATGTATAAATTAGAAGTTACCTTGTCTGATGGACAAGTTTTTTCACTTTCAAGTAAGTTAATTGTATCAATCCAATCTTTAGCCGTAGAACATTCTCTTAAGCTCCCACATCCAGCTAAATCATCCCCTAATTCTAAAAACTCTCGTTTATAGTCCATAATATCCTTAGCATATTCTAAAGTTGGCTTTATTAATTTTATTTTCATCTCTACATCCCCCTTAATTACTATGTATCTATATTATATAAAAATAATCTCTATTCATCATTATATGCTCAACTTTTAACTTAATTATATTAAATTTTTTATCTTCTTTTTTTATTTAACCCCATACCGTACAAGCGTAATCCTTCTTTATTTTTCACAACAAAAAGTGGTTGATACTTAGTTTTCATTCAAAGCATCTTCCCTTATCTCTTTATCTCATATCGTACAAGCGTAATCCTTTTTTATTTTACACAACAAAAAGTGGTTGATATTTAGTTTGCAGCGAAGTGGTCATTTAAAGCATCTTCTCAGCTTTATGACCCAAGCGCAAACTAAATATCAACCACCACTTAAATCCACGTAAAATAAAAAAGATTACGCGGCTACGTCCTACTCTCCCAGGCAGCTTCCCACCAAGTACCATCGGCGCTAAAGAGCTTAACTTCTGTGTTCGGAATGGGAACAGGTGTATCCTCTTTGCTGTAATAACCGCATAATCTTTATTTAGAGTTAGTACTCTAAAAACTGAATAACA
>NZ_LBBT01000263.1 GCF_001006285.1 Paraclostridium benzoelyticum | reverse complement strand
TATTATTATATATATCCATTATTAATAGATTATAAACAAAATTCTTAAAATTAAAAAGCACTGATTTGATAGTATTCACTTTCAAAATCAGTGCTTTTTTTAGGAGTAATATCAAATTACATCCTATTCCTCTTTTGACTTTTATTAAATATAGTTTGCAATTTAGCTTGAACTCTAACCTTTGGACTTTAGACTAAAACTAACTGCACTCTAGTAGACCGAGGTTTTCTAGTAGATTCATTATATTTAATACGATACTTTTTCAAGTACCCAGTCACCATCACTCCCAAAGACACTACCAAAAGGTTAGATATAATCTAGCTTTTGCTTAGTAAGTGTTGGTTTGACAATTAACCTTAATTAACTGTCTGATTATATATTAACCATTATCATAAATAATATGTATTTAATTTTAAATTTTTTTATTTTTAATTAATCAATTTTGCCATCAAAGTTCTGATCTAAATTTAC
This sequence comes from Paraclostridium benzoelyticum, assembly GCF_001006285.1. Lineage (GTDB taxonomy): Bacteria > Bacillota > Clostridia > Peptostreptococcales > Peptostreptococcaceae > Paraclostridium > Paraclostridium benzoelyticum. The sequence continues at coordinate 5,638 of NZ_LBBT01000263.1, read as the reverse complement.
TAAATTAGGATTTTTATTTATATCTGGTTTGTTTAATCCAATCGTTCCATCATTATCACTATCTAATTTTGAAAATGCTTCAGTATATTTTTCAAAAGCTTCTAAATCACTCATAATAACTTCATAGTTTACTTCTTTGAACGTAATAAATCCGTCTCCGCCTTGTGCTAAAAATATATTAGCTACAGTATTTATTTTCATATCATTTGTTACTTGTGTTTTATTTTCATCTTTTAAATTTATGCTATCTACTTTTACAACCCAGTTACCATTAACAAGTTCTGGGTGCCATTTATATGTAAATCCTTCTACTTGTAACATTCTTGGCCTATTGTATTTTCCTTGTTGCATACCAATTACCCAATCATGTATATTCTGAGTTTCTAAAATTGTTTTTAATTGTGCCCCACTTAATGTAAGCTTTGTTAAATCATTTCCAAATGGTTGTATTGTGTAAACATCTTCATATGTTACATCACCTTGTTGTAAATCAGCTCTTACTCCACCTATATTCATCATTGATATCTGAACATCTTCACCTTTTTCTTTAGCTGCCCATAGTTGAGCATCTGCTATCATTCTTCCAAGTTCTGATTCTCCATTTGCACCTTCTATATTTCTTGAAATAAATTCTTCTGCGAAACCTACTTTTCTTTCAAGTAAATGTTTAACATCTTCCCTTGCTTTTTGAACCATAAGTGTGACAGCTTTATCTGCTGATATATTTTTAGGGTCTATTGGTAATATTTCTGCTTTTGAAGATACTACATCTCCACTTTCTTTATCTATAACCAAATCTATATCACTTATATTAGTAGATTTAGAATATGCTTGAGTTACTACTATATCATCTTTTCCTTCTCTTTTTACAACTGAGTTTGCAAACTGATGATTATCACCTGCCATTATTACATCAACCTCATCATTTACCTTTCGAGATATATCATATATATCGCTACTTCCCTCTAAATCTACAAGTTTTCCTGTATCTTTATCTGTTAGCGCTGGCACATGAGATAATACTATTATAGTTTTTACACCTTGTTGCTGAAGCTCTTTAGTATATTTATCTATAGCACTCACCTCATCTATAAAGTCCACATCTTTTATACCTGCAGGTACAACTTTTCTTGCAGTATCTGTTGTTACTATACCTATTACACCTACTTTTACCCCATCAAATTCTTTTATAGTATATGGGCTTAGTATTGGCTCTCCTTTTTTTACTTCCTTATTTCCAAACTTCATATCTTTATTTGCTACAACGTTAGCCGTTACCCAATTAAAGCTTTGAGATCCTTCCCAATTAAGTCCTGATGAGTGAGTTCCGCCTTGTATTATCCTAGCTAGTTCACTTGTGCCTTCATCATATTCATGATTTCCCGTAGTCACTACATCTACATTCATTTCTTTCATTATTTCTAAAGTTGGTTGGTCTTGTTTTAATGCTGTAACAGCAGGACTTCCTCCTACTGCATCTCCAGCTGAAAGTGTAAGTGTATTTTTATTTTCACTTTGTAATTTTTTTAAATACGCTGATAAATTATCTATACCTCCACCCAATTTAGAATCTACATCAAATTGCCCATGTAAATCATTAAACGATAACAATTGAATATCTACCGTATTTTTATCACCTTCTGCTTTGTTTAAATCATAAGCATAAGTAGCCATTTCATTGTCCAAATCTTTTACTTTTTTCACACTCGGTATATCATTTAAATAACTTTCTCCATTTTTATGAGAATTAAATAAAACTTTAGCATTTGTTTTTACTGGCTTGATTTTCCAGTTATTATCTTTTGAAGGAGTTATTTTTCCTGTTTCTTTTATGTAATTTATTACTGCTTGTCTGTTTTCATCAGGAGATGAGTAAACTACTTGTGCATCTTTAATTCCAGGGAAAGTTCCACTTGCTCTATAGTTATTAGTAACTACTAAAAATTCTTGATTTGGATCTAATTTTCTACCATTGTATTTTAAATTTGATATTCTTTGTGAATCTTGATTTATAGCATTTCCATTGCTATCATATTTGGCTTTTTTAGTTACATCTATTTCATATGTAAGACCTTCTATAGAATCAAAATTATATGATCTATATGCAGGATTAAACAATTGCTGATCTTCGTTTGAGGTAGGATTTATCGTGTTGTACATACCACTTGTCATTTCTAACCATTCTTTTATTTGTGCTCCATTTATCTTTAATATGCTTATAGTATTATCATATAAATACAAGTTTGATAAGTCTTTTATTTTAAGTTCTCCCGATTTTATATCTACATAGTTAGTTGAATCATTGAATTCTCGTCCTCCTGCTTTAAATGGAGCTGCTGCAGATAATATAGGTAAATCTTTATATTGTTTAAGTTCATCTTGTCCTTGTTCTATTTTGTTTTTAGCATACCACTTTTGAGCCTGTGCTACTAATTCAACTGATTCATTATCTGATACTAGTGAAAAGAAACTATTTAACTCTTTAGTGGTTTCTCCTACAGGCTTATTTATAAATTCTATTGTAGCTTCATGTGCTTTTTTCAAATCTTTATTTTTAGTTATAATCGGATTATTTTCTGGCTTTAATTCTTTTACATTTTTCCTTGATACCTTACTTTCTTTATCATTAACAACCCAAGTTTTTCCCTTTTGTTCCAATTTTAAATCAACTATTCCTAACTCTTTTCCCCAGTTAGCAGGCTGTATAATTTGAACTCCATTCATTTCTGTTTGTGTTGTTGAATGGGAGTGACCTGCTACAACAACATCTAAACCTTTTACTTTTGTTAATTGATATGCAGCATTTTCAGAGTTCATTATATGCTCATCACTCTCACCTGTTCCAGTGTGCGCTAAAGCTATTACTATATCAACCTTATGTTTTTCTTTCAATTTTTTGGTTATTTTCTCAACTGAAGTTTTCATATCTTCAACTTTAACTTTACCTTGTAAGTTTTTCTTATCCCAATTTAATATTTGAGGTGGCACAACTCCAGTTATTCCTATTTTAACTTTTTGTTTTTTACCGTTTGAATCTATTACTGTTTCATTTATTATATTATATGGATTGAATATATTCTTCCCATTGTTATCTAAAACGTTCGCATTAACAATATTTGTTCTCATTACATTTTTCTTTGTTATTTGTTTTAAGAAGTCAAGTCCATAATTAAATTCATGATTCCCTAATGTAGTTGCATCATAACCTAATATATCTAACGCTTCATATACAGGGTATTTCTCTCCTGGTTTAACTTTTGTTTCTTCATTCATTGCATATACTGTGGATAATGGGTTCCCTTGTATTACATCTCCATTATCTACTAATATTGAGTTGTCTATGTTTTTGTTTTTTGTATCTTTATCTACTTCTTTTTTTGACTTTTCGATTATAGTTGATAATCTTGATAATCCAATGTTAGGATCTTGTTTATCTGTAAAATAATCATGATCCATTATATTAGCATGTAAATCCGTTGTAGCCATTATTCGAAAATCAACAGTTGAATTTTCCTTTTTTGCAGCTTCTGAAACTGTTAGTTGCATAATTGGTGCTATAACTCCTGCTGATATAGCTATTGCTGCTAGTCTTTTTACTCCCTTTTTATAACTCATAATTTCTCCCCTTTATAAAAACATTTCATTTAAATTTCACTATTATCCTATCAAATTGTTATAATAATATCAATATAATTTTATTTCAACAAATTTAAAATATATTATTTTAATCTTCATATTAAAAGAAAAAAGCACTGATTTGACAGCATTTGCTTTCAAAATCAGTGCTTTTTTAGGAGTAATATTAATTACATCCTATTCTCTTTTGACTTTTATTAAATATAGTTTGCAATTTAGCTTGAAGTCTAATCTTTGGACTTTAGACTAAAACTAACTGCACTCTAGTAGACCGAGATTATCTAGTAGATTCATTATATCTAATATGATACTTTTTCAAGTACCAAGCCCCCATCACTCCCAAAGTAACTATCAAAAGATTAGAATTTATCTAGCTTTTAAATAGTAAGTAATGGTTTGACAATCAACCTTAATTAACTGTCTGATTATATATTAACCATTTCATTAAATTATATACGCATAATTTAAATTTTTTTAATTTTTATCATAGTTAATTATACTACTCCATAGCATTTACATTTTTAGATTTATTTGTATTAAATTTTTTATATAGAAATTCAACTGTCTTTATTACTATATATCCAATAACCAATATAGCTATTATAACTTGAACATATAAAAATGCTCTAACCGTACTCTCTAGCTGAGATCCTACCTTACCCAGGTATTTTGCATATCTCTGAGATGCAACAACACTTATTCCAAGTGGGAAAGTAAGTGGAGCAAGACCTGGAGAATAAGGTAATTTTATAAGTTTTGGAAGTATTGTGTACCCATATAAAAGTGATATGTATGAAGCAGCTGCCAAAATACTTACAAACATAGCATTTGGCTTATCTGCAATTGCAAAATAAGCGGCTAAACATATATTTGCTGGAGCTACCATTATCATTAAAGTTGGAACTTTTGGTCCAGTTAGTTTTTCCATAGATAAAAGTCTGTACATCATAATAGGGAATAGTACTACAAATGCTATAAGTGAATAATAAAATAATGCTTTAGAAATTTCAGGCATATTCATAGGTTTACTTGTAACAGCTGCCAGGCCAATTCCTACAGTTGGAATAAACCAACTTGGAATCATATTTTCCATTTTGAAATCTTTAATCATATAAACTGCAAATATTATAAAAGTTAAAAAATGCAAAGCTGTTGCACCTAGCCATAATCCACTAGCTATTGATGGATTTATTTCCACTAAATAAACTGCTACTAACATAAGTGTCATAAATATAGTTGGATAAATACTTCCAGCCATTGGATGCTTTATTTCATTCATAACTTTTTTTGGATGTAGTATTAACTTTATTAATAAAAATCCTATACATAATATTGAAAATATTACAGCTAGATGACGTACCCAAGTTACGTTAAACTCAAGTAATGCTGTGGATATACTCATAAACCCAAGCGCAATCCCAGCTATTGCAACAGGCATGTCTTCAAAATTTGACTTAACCTCTCTATTTTTAGCTTCCATATGTACACCTACTTATTTTAATTTTCCATCATCTATTAACTTTTCAGCTATATAAGCTGCAACTTCTCCTGTTATTTTAATACAGTGTGCTTTTCTTTCTGGTGATTGGAACTCAAAGTTTCTAGTCATCACTCTACAACAAGTACTTTTATATAGTTCTTTTATTCTATCGTGTAAATCAGCTGCATGTTTAAACATATCTTCATGCATTGCTTCTCCATGACATCTACCGTATACCATTCCTAATGCCATAACACCTCCACTTACAGCACCACAAAGACATCCTGATTTTCCTACACCAATTGGAAATCCTGAAGCTAACTTTGTAACTTCATCACTAAATGGTTTTCCTAGTTCATCATTTATAGTTTTTACAACTGCCTCTGAACAGAAAAATTCACCTCTTTCAAAATATCCCTCTGCTCTATTTCTTATTTCTGACACTCTTTGCTCTTTATTCACAAATTTCCCCTCCATTATACATTATTTTTATAATTTATACACTTATTATAATTTTTAATT
>NZ_LBBT01000262.1 GCF_001006285.1 Paraclostridium benzoelyticum | reverse complement strand
TATTTACACATTAATTCCTCTAATATTAAAACTATTTATAATATAAATACATTTACTAATATTGTGATATTATCTAATTAAATTTTTGCTTATAACCAAATAATACCACAATTTTCATTTTATTGTTCTTCTATTTTATAAGACAAAATTGTAATATTACTTGTGCAAACTTATACAAGTAATATTACAACGATTCTCTTATCCTATATCACTTACATTACTATCTTTATCTAATCCTAACATATCATGTTTAGATTCAAAAGTAGTGTGTAAAAGTTCATGTGATAAATGTGATAAAGGTTGTTTAAAGAATTCTTTATATACATTTATTACATCTGGATTTTCATAACTACATTTTATAGCTATATGCTCATCTTTATCGTATAATCCTTCTATACGTTTTAATCTCATTTCATTTGAAATTCTAGCTTTCATTTTAGGTTGTCCTGCTCCACCTATACATCCACCTTTACAAGTCATAACTTCTATAAAATCATACTTAACTTCGCCTGATTTTAATTTTTCTATTAAAGTTCTAACATTTGCAGTACCTTGAACAGCAGCTAGTTTTAAAGTGGTATCCCCTATAGTTAATGTTGCTTCTTTTACATCTTCAAGGCCTCTAACTGGATTAAAGTGTAGTAATTCTTTATGTGGGTTCTCATCAGTTAGTATATTGTATACAGTTCTGACCGCAGCTTCCATAACTCCGCCACTATTACCAAAGATTACACCTGCTCCACTACCAAGGCCTAGTATATTATCAAATTTAGATCCTTCTAAAGCATTAAAATCTATCTCTTCATCTCTTAGCCATTGTGCAAGTTCCTTAGTTGTTAATATTATATCATTATCTCGCATATTTTCAGACTTATTATACTTAGCCGAAGCATTCATCTCCGGTCTATCTATTTCATACTTTTTAGCAGTACAAGGAGTTATAGTTACATTTACTATTTTTTCTGGATCTATATTAGCCTTTTGGGCAAAGTAAGTTTTTATAACAGCACCTTGTATCCCTATTGGACTCTTTGTTGTTGATAAATTCGGTATTAATTCAGGATAAAAAGTTTCTGCAAATTTAACCCATGACGGACAGCAGCTTGTAAATTGTGGAGTTTTACCCTTTCCATTTTTTATACGGCTTACTAATTCATTAGCTTCTTCCATTATAGTCATATCTGCACCAAATGTTACGTCAAATACATAGTCTCCACCTAATTTTCTTAAGGCATCAACCATTTTATCTTCTACATAAGCGCCTTCTTCTAAATTAAATTCTTCTCCAAGTGCAACTCTAACAGCTGGAGCTGTACTGAATATAACAATTTTTTCAGGATCATTTATAGCTTCTTTAACTCTATCTACATCAATAACTTGAGTTATGGCTTTTTTAGGACAAGCTTGTACACACTGACCACAGTTTATACATATAGCTATGTCTCCAGTATTTTCTAAATCAAAATATCCATTAACTCCAATTTCATTTGCACATACTCTTTTGCATAATCCGCATTTTATACATTTATCAAAATCAATTTGTATAGATGGGTTGTCTAGTTCTATTGGAACTACTTTTTCTGTAAATAAGTGTTTCATATTAAATCTCCTTTAGTGTTTGTTTGATTCATAAAGTAAAATATTAAATTAACTTTAACTTAATTGCATATTTCGACAATTAAACAGTTACTAAAGTTTATACCCAAAAAAATTAACTTTTATCATATTTTTTATTGTATTTTAGTAAAAAAATATCGTCTACCCCTGAGTGTTTTGGAATAAACGATATCTTAATTTTATTTTTTTATTTATTTTCTTCTATTAATTTTTCAATAGTAGACTTACATCTTCCACCATGACAAAATCCAGTTGTAGCTCCAGTTGCATCCTTTACTGCTTCAATACTATCAGCTCCATTTTTTATTGCATCTAATATAGTTTCTTTTGTTATTCCTTTGCATAAACACACTTTTTCTGACATTTTTAATCCTCCTAATATATTTTATATGATTTTCTTATATTCTTATTATACCCATATAATAATGATACTAACTACTATTTTTAATTTTATATTATTTTTTTATATTAAGAACAAATATATAAACTTTTTCATACTCTATATGAGTGATATAAATTATATAAAGGGGGAATTATATAAATGGATTGTTTTAAAACTCAAGAAGGAACTTCTATTGTAAGAGTTCTTCATGCATCTCCTAATGCACCAGAAGTTGATGTTTATATAGATGGTCAATTAGTGGTTGAAGATTTATCCTTCACCAACTTTTCTGATTATTCTTATTTAGAAGAAGGAATGCATACAATACAGGTAACACCTGCAAATGATTCATCAACTGTTGTAATAAATAAAATGGTTGATGTTCCTGATAATAGAATTTTTACTATAGCAGCTGTTGGAAACTTAGAAAATATAGAATTACTATTAATAGAAGATGATATAAATGAAGTGCCTTCAACTAAGGAGGCTACACTTAGGGTTGTTCATCTATCTCCTGATGCACCTAGTGTCAATATTCTTGCTAATAATACTCCTATATTTGAGGATATTGATTTTAAAGAAAGCACTGACTATATTAAAGTCCCTGCTGGTATGTATGACATAAAAGTAGCTTTATCTGAAAATGGAGATATCGCGCTTTCAAGTAAAGTAAACCTTAAAGCAAATAGAATATATACTATATTTGCAGTAGGTAATCCTCCAAATTTAGGATTAATACAATCAGTAGATGTAAACACATATCTGTGTAGATAAAATAAAAAGGACAGTTAACTGTCCTTTTTATTATTTATTGTTACATTAATTAAATTAAATATACTCATTCCTATAGTTTCTTCTTGAATCAAACTCCACTTTATATATTTTTTCATTTTCTCCCAAGTCAAATATTTATTTAAATTTTCACTATGTATTTTTTTTATTTCATCTAATACTTTAGCTGCATCCAATTTATCCTCATTATTTAGACTACTATTATTTTCTATATTTTCATTTATACTACTTATTAATTTATCTACATTTATATGCTTATCTATATATTTATATAATATTTCATCTCTTTTAATTTCAAGTTTGCTCCTTAAAAATTCAAGATCTTTTTTTGTAAAATTCCACACCCTATCATTTGATGGTTCTATATCATCAACACTACCTTTGTACTTGTCTGTTAGTTCTTCTATAGCTATAACAATTTCCAAATAATTATTAGACATTATTATTTCTTCACATCTTTTTATATCTGAATTTATATTAACTAAAAAATCATTCAAAATATTTATACTCCTCTCTTACTTAAATATAATTAATATTATATCATTAAGATAGCTTGTAATATCATATTATATTAAGATAATATTAGAGAATATATAAAAGGTAGGTATATATATGAATAAATGTAAAGTAGTTGTCGTGCAAATGCGTATATGTGAAAGTAAAGCTAAAAATCTTAAAAATCTAAATTCAATATTAAATGAAGTTTTAAAAAATGATATCGATATGATCATACTCCCTGAAATGTTTTGCTGCCCTTATGAAACATCTAAGTTTCCTTTATATGCTGAATATGAACAAGGAAATACTTTTACATATTTGTCTAACTTAGCAAAAGAAAATAAAATATATTTAGTTGCTGGCTCTATGCCTGAGTTAGATAATCAAGATAAAATTTATAATACATCTTACGTATTTAACAGAGATGGTATAATGATAGCTAAACATAGAAAAATCCATTTATTTGATATGAAGATAGGTGATAAATTTGTTCATGAATCTAAAACTATAACTCCAGGTAATAATATAACTGTTTTTGACACTGAGTTTGGTAAATTTGGACTTTGTATTTGTTATGATTTAAGATTTCCCGAAATATTTAGAATAATGGTTGATAAAGGTGCTAAAGCAATTATAGCTCCAGCTGCTTTTAATATGAAAACTGGACCTTGTCATTGGGATTTATTATTTAAGGCTAGATCTGTTGATAACCAAATATATACAATTGGATGTGCTCCTTCTAGAAATTTTGAAGATTCATATGTATCATTTGGAAACTCTATTGTTGTTTCTCCTTGGGGTGATATTGTAGATAAATTAGATGAAACAGAAGGTTTTTTTATTTGTGATATAGATTTTGATTATGTTGATAAAGTTAGAAAAGAACTTCCTGTTCTTAATCATCGTCGTCCAGATTTATATAAATAAAACTATCTCAATATATATTGAGATAGTTTTATTTATTTTTATCACACCATTTTTTACAAATTCCTGCTTTTTTGCTACATATAACCTCATCAGACCCACAAGATGGACACTTATGTTTATCCTGTTCATAATTTATTTCATATAATTCTCCACAATTAAAACACTTAAACTTACAAAAGCTAGCTCTATAGTTACCACCATCAATTTTTATAGCTTTTCCATCTGTTAATGCTATTGCTACTTTTTTTCTGGCACTATCTATTATATTTTGAAAAGTTTGCCTAGATACTTGCATTCTTTTAGCACATTCTTCTTGATTTAGCTCTTCTATATCTTTAAGCCTCATTGCCTCTAGCTCTTCTAACTTTAAAATTATTTCATCTACTTTACACCCTTTCTTATCTAGTGGCGTAAAATATGTATCTTCAGGGAAAAATTCTACTCGTCTAAATTTTGTTGGTCTTGCCATTTAATATCCTCCTTGCATTTATCACATATACCTTTAAACATAATATCAGAGTCATCTATTACAAAGTTTTCTTCTTCTTCAACTTTTCTTATTATGCCAATATAATTAATATTTATATCTTTATTATTTATATCAATTATACTACCACATTTTGAACACTTAAAGTGAATATGAAATGGATTTTGGCTAAAAATTTTCATTTCATAGTAAGTTATATTGTCTATTTCTACTTTTTTTATTATGTTTAATGCAATAAATAAATTCAAAGATCTGTAAATAGTTGCAAGGCCTATATTTTTTTGTTTTAGCTTATCATATATATCTTTCGCACTTAAATGATGACTATTATTTATCAGAACTTCTAATATTAATAGTTTTTGTGTTGTTACTTTATGACCGCTTTTACTTATTACTTTTTTTAAATAATCCAAATTATAATTCATAATGAATACCTTTTATTTTATTCATTACAATGACCTTCATGTGCATGTTCTGTACATACAGAACCTGTTGATTTTAGATTCCCATTTATATATTTTTCTACAGTATCGCCACAGTCTCCTGTAGCTCCAACTACTACTTCTATATTATTTTGGTTAAATAGTTGTTGTGCTGTTTCACCCATTCCTCCAGATATTATAGTACTTACATTTAATTCTTTTAAAAATACTGGTAAATACCCTGGTTTATGGCCTGGATTTTGAACAAATTTTTCTTCCACTATTTTTCCATCTTGAACTTCACAAGTGTAAAATCCTTCACAATGACCAAAATGTCCACTAACTAATTTACCTTCACATGCAACTGCTATTTTCATAATTTAAATCTCCTTTTACTTTTTTATAATATTTTTTATATTTATATATATTTTTTTTATAGCTTCATTAGCTATACTTTCTTTATAATGAGTTATAGGTTTTAATTCATTTATAGATTTCATTACATTGTCATCATATGGAATTTTACCTACTAACTGCATGTCTTCTTTATTTATAAGTTCTTCTATTTGCTTTGATATAGACTCATTTATATCATATTTATTTATACAAACCATAGTAAAAACATCAAAATGTTTACACAACTTAATAACTCTTTTTAAATCTTCAACTCCTGATTTTGTAGGTTCTGTAACAACTAAAACTAAATCACTCCCAGTTATAGAAGCTATAACAGAACATCCAATTCCTGGAGATCCATCTATTATAGTTAATTTTTTATCTTCATTTATCTTCTTACCATTTTCTTTTAGACGAGTAATTAATTTTCCTGAACCGTCACTTCCAATTTCCATTTGTGCTCTAGATATCAATCCATCCTCTAGTTGAGTGATATATGTATCTGCTGTTTTTTCATTTTCCATAAGTATTGCATTTTTAGGACATATTAAAGAACACGCTCCACATCCCTCACATAAAAATGGGTCTATTTCAGAATTTCTAATAGCATCAAACTTACATATTTCTTCACATTTATTACATTTATCACATAAATTTTCATTTATAATCGCTTTTTTACCACTTATGAAATCTTCCTTTTTGATATCTTCACCTTTATAAAACAAATATAAATTAGGAGCATCTACATCACAATCTATTCTAATTACATTTTTCTCAAGTTCTGCTAATGCGGTTGCAATAGTAGTCTTTCCTGTACCACCTTTTCCACTTAATACAACTAATTCCAAAGTAGTACCTCCTTTATATTTTTTGAAAGACTTTTGAATGTTTTTTCATATTTTTCATCTTTACAAATCATTTTACCTTTTGAATATAATATAGCTGCATCCTTATCATAAGGAATAGTCCCTAATAAACATATATTACTTTCTCTACAATATTTCTTTACTATATTATCTTTTTCATCATCTTTATTTATAACTATTCCAAAGGGTATCTTATACATTTTAACAAGCTCTATAGCCATTTTTAAATCGTGTAACCCAAACTCTGATGGCTCTGTTACAAGTATTGCTCCATGTGCATATCTTAACGAGTTTACAACATTACATGATGTTCCTGGAGGACAATCTATTATATTAAGATCATTCCCTAAATTTTTCAAAAGTTTTTTAATAATAGGAACTGCCATAGGTTCACTTATATTTAAAATACCTCTAATACAATTTATATGTTCATTGCTTCCTTTTTGTATTTTTCCAATTTCTCTTTTTTCATAAGTTAATGCTCCAAACTTACACACAATTTCACATGCTCCACAGCCATGGCATAATTTTTCAAATACTTTAATATTATCTTTAACCTTTGCTAATGCATTAAATTGACAAACACTTACACATGCTTTGCAATTTTTACATTTATCATTATCTATTACTGGATAATCCACCATAACACTTTCTTCGTCTTTTATTTTGGGGGTTAAAAATAAAAAACCATTGGGTTCTTCTACATCACAATCTATATAATTTGCGCCTATTGAAAAGGCCAAATTAGTTGATACAGTAGTTTTTCCTGTTCCACCTTTTCCACTAAGTATTGCTATATTCAATTTCTATCATCTCCAAAATAATTATTTTATCCTTGATGCTTAGGCCCACATACAGTTATTTCTTTAAGCTCTTTTTTGTCATATTTTTTCAATATATCTTCTATAGGTAAACATTCACATGTGTATGCCTTTATGCTATTTTCTTCAATTATGTCAAAAGCATTAGGTCCTAAATTTCCAGTTATTATTATTTCTATATTTTCATCTACTATTTGGTTAGCTGCTGCTATTCCTGCTCCTCCACTAGCCTGATTTCCTTTGTTTTGTATTATTTTTATTTCTTTTGTCTCAGTATCATAAACTTGAAAAAACTCACATCTTCCAAATCTTTTATCAAGTAAATCACTTAAATTTTTTCCATTTGCTGAAATTGCTATTTTCATAAAATATACCTCCCTTTTTATTATTGGCATTTGCTAATTAAATATTAGCATCTTTTTTTATTATTGTCAAATGCCAATAATAAAAAAATTATTATTTTATATATATAAAATGTCTATAGACATCCTTTTACAGTAGGTATACAATATTTAAGTGTTAGAATATATTTATATAATTTTGGAGGAATCATGGAAAAATCATATACTATGCCTATATATCAAAAAATTGCTATAGATATAGCAAATAATATATGTAATGGTTATATAGCTGAAGGAACTACTCTTCATGGAAGGTCTGCACTTGCTGGAAAGTACAATGTATCTCCGGAGACAATTAGACGATCAATAAAAATACTTGAAGACTTAAAAGTTGTTGAAAGTATAAAGGGTAAAGGTATTATAGTGCTATCTCGTAGTAACGCTGAGTCTTTTTTAAAAAAATACCAAAATATAACAAATGTTTCTTCATATAAATCTCAATTATCAGAACTACTTAGCTCAAGAAGTAAATTAGAGTCTCAAATTCTAGAAACTATGAATAAAATAGTAGACTACTCTAGTAGACTGTCTACTATAAACCCACTTGTTCCTTTTGAGTTTCTAATAAAATCTAATTGTAAATTAATAGGTCAAACACCAGGTCAAACTAACTTTTGGCAAAATACTGGTGGAACTATTGTTGCGATTAAAAGAGGTGAAGACCTTATAATATCTCCTGGGCCTTATATTGAGTTTATGGAAAATGATATACTTATGGTTATTGGAGATACTCACGTTAATACATCTGTGCCTATGTTCCTTTACGAAAAATAATAGTAAAAAACTTAATAAAAAAGGAGTATCTTAAGCTGATCATATGATCATTTTAAGATACTCCTTTTTTATTTTTAATAAGCTTCCTTTTGAATTTTAATTGCAGACTTCTTACTTTCCTTTTCACTAACAAAATCTTTTTTTAGTACTTTACTTTCATCTCTAAATTCTGATTTTAATGCTTTCGTTATAGATACTATACTCACTACCATTATTATCGCAAACGGGAATGCAGAGACTATAGATACTGTCTGTAATGTTTCTAGTCCTCCAGACATTAATAGTACTAAAGCCAATAATGCTTGTATTATACCCCAAGTAATTTTCTTTTTATTACTAGGATTTAAGTCTCCATTAGATGTAAACATTCCAAGTACATAAGTAGCTGAATCTGCTGATGATATAAAGAATGTACATAGTAATATCATAGCTATTAATGATAATATATTTCCAAATTGATAATTTGAAAAAACTTTAAAAAGTGCCGTTTCAGTTACCATAGTTGCATCTTTAGCAAAATCTAACCCTAAATTAATTCCTAATGTACCAAAAACTGAAAACCATACTATACATGCTAATGCTGGTACTAAGGTTACTCCAATTATAAACTCTCTTATAGTTCTTCCTTTAGATATTCTGGCTATAAAGATTCCAACAAAAGGTATCCATGCTATCCACAGCGCCCAATAAAATACTCTCCACTGGCTAATCCATTCACCTGTAGGATCCATATATAAACTTTGAGATGTAAATTGTTCTATATATACTCCTATACCATTTGAAAAGTTTGTTACAATATCCATTGTAGGCCCAATAATTGCAGCCCCTAATAATAATGAAGCTGCTAGTGTTAGATTTATATTAGATAATAATTTTATACCTTTATCTAACCCACTAGTAGAACTTTTAATATATAAAATAGTAGCTACAGCTATTATAACCATTTGTAAGTATATATTATTTTTTATACCAAACATATATTCAAGTCCACCTGCAATCTGCATTGTTCCCATACCTAAAGATGTGGCTATTCCAGTTACTGTTGTAAATACGGCTAAAATATCTATAGTTTTTCCTACAGGCCCCTTTACTCCTTCTTCTCCTAAAATAGGTAAAAACACACTACTTATTAACCCTGGCGCATTTTTTCTAAATTGAAAATATGCTAATGACAATCCCATTATTGCATAAGCCGCCCATGGAGTCACACCCCAATGTATAAATGATTGTTGCATAGCAAAATTTGTAGCCTCTAAACTTCCCGCTTCTAATCCTATTGGATTTACAAAGTGCTTCATAGGCTCTACTGCTCCGAAAAATACTAATCCAATTCCCATTCCTGCTCCAAACAACATAGAAAACCACGATAAATTACTAAATTCCGGTCTATCAGTATCTTTTCCTAACCTTATATTCCCATATTTGCTAAAAACTAAAAAACCTGCAAATATAACTAATCCTAACATAACGATCAGATATACCCAGTTAAAATTATTTACCACTATATTAAATCCTTTATTAGATATATTCTTAAACATTGTAGGTGACACAAGCCCTAATATTACAACTATGCTGGTCAGTAATAAAGATATTTTAAATACAATATTATTTTGTTTCATGCTCAACCTCCCATATATTTTTTATGTCAAAAGTAACAACTCGAATTCATAAACAAGTTTTTTCTTGAAACAACTTAATTTTAACACAAAGTTGTTTCTTTTGCAAATTTATATAAACTATGAAGGTGCATACAGGTAAATAACAAAATTTACCTGTATGCACCTTTTCTAATAAATACTTAGTACCGATTTATATTTAGGATCATTATATAAATGATCAAAATACGTGTGGGCTGATATATATCCGATTCCATAAAGATGTTCTTTTTCATTTCTTATTTTATATGAATTAAGTGCACATTTTATTTTAGCTTTATCTTCTATAGTATTTGATACGTACACGTCTCTTTGTTTTTGAGGAATATATTTAACATACGAAGGTTTGAGAAAATATCTAGCATCTTTTACTTTTCCTTCATCACTAAGTTTCTTTAAAACTTCTCCATTTTTTCTGTGCATTGGATGATTGTCATATTTATAGTGCTGAGCTATATGAGTAACACTGCCAAATTTATTTTCAAATTCTAATATGGTATTTTCCATAAGGTCAAAGTGTGGCTTCTCTTGTTTTGTTTTATCGGCTAGAATTATTATATTGCTACTTTTTACTCCTAAATTTTTTAAAGCACATTTAAATTCATTATTTCTTAAACAACATCTTTCCTTTCTATTTATACCTTTAAATTCTGGCATTTGATCAAATGCATTAACTCCTGATCCATCTGAAACTAATACAATATATACATTGTCTGCTCCACAAGTGTTTATAGCTTTAAGTATTGCACTACCTCCCCAAAGTACTTCATCATCTTGATGTTGAGGATAAAAGACTACATGACTACTAAGCTTCTTATATTCAAGTTTTTCGCTTTTAACCCCTTGAAACTTAGCTCCAACCACAATTATAAAAAGAGTTAATATTAGAGTACCTATTCTAATATTTGTTTTTTTCATATTATCCACCACCTAGTGTCGTTGTTAAAAAAATTATGATTTGCTACTAAGTGTACTTATTTTTTCACCCTTATTTATAAATATTCATTTCTTATTTAATTGCCACATTAAAATAATAAAAAAACTATCTAAAATTGTTCAATTTTAGATAGTTTTTATTAGTATCTACTTAATACTGATGTATATTGAGGATCATTGTATAAATGATCAAAATATTTATGGGTTGACATATATCCAATTCCATAAAGCTGTTCTTTTTCATTTTTTGTTTTGTATGCATCTAAAGCGCCTTTTACTTTTACTTTATCTTCTTCATTATTTACTGTATATGTATCCCTTTTATCTTCTGGTATATCTTTTACATATGCTGGTTTTACAAAGTATCTAGCATCTTTTACTTTTCCTTCATCACTAAGTCTTTTTAAAACTATTCCATTTTTTCTATGCATTGGATGATTATCATACTGATAATGCTGAGAAACTTGAGTAACACTACTAAATTTATTTTCAAAGTCTAATATAGCTTTTTCCATTAAATCATAATGTGTTCCTGTTTTTTCTGTTTCATCTGCTAAAATTCTTATATTACTATTTTTTACCCCTAAACTGCTTAATGCTGCCTTAAATTCATTGTTTCTTAAAATCTCTTTTTCTTTTCTACTTATGCCCTTGAATTGTTCAAGCTGATTAAATACATTTACACCTGAACCATCTGAAACTAATACAATATATACATTATCTGCTCCACACTCTTTTATAGCTTCTATAATTGCACTTGCCCCCCATAGAGTTTCATCATCTTGATGTTGAGGATAAAAAACTACATGATCCTTAAAATTCTTATGCATTGGATCTTCAGCTTCTCCATATACGAACTTAGCACCTAATCCTATTATTAAAATAATCATCATAAAAATAACTATTTTTATCTTCTTGCTCATTTTTGCACCACCTAATATCTTTTATAAGGGGTTTATACCCTTTAGATATTTATAGTACACATCTTCACAAGATATTTCTATATTTTTGTCGTTTTTGTTCCATTTTTGTAATTTTTTGCAATTTTCCTTTCATTTTCCTATTTATATATAATCCTCGATTTTATATGGTGTAAAAGGCTCATCTTTAAATAAAATAGCATTTGTAGGACATCTATGAATACATTTTTCACATCCTATACACTTGTTATAAAACTCTATATTTTTTTCATCCATAACTATATTTTTAGTAGGGCACTCATGTTCACATATCTTGCAATTTATGCATTTACTTTTATCTACAGAAAAATTTCTCTTTGCGTATTTTTTAGCGTAAATCAAAAAACTATCATAAACCAATTTTGTTCCAACCGTTAGCTTTTTATAATTTATATCACTTCTTTTCTCATTTAAAAAATCTGTAACAATAACTTTTACTTTATTTGGAGCTAAACTTAAAACTTTTTTTATCTGCTCATCTGTATCTCTTTTAAAAAATTTATGATAATAATTATTAGGCATCTGTATAGATGTATTTATAACTACATCTAACCCTTTTTTCTTTAACAATTTGGCTAAATAAACTCTGCCTTCACTATGTTTATCGCCTGCTAATGTGTGATATACTATACACTTTTTATGCTCGTTTGGTATATTTTTGCTTACCCAATCTGTAAATATTCTTGGTAGCATCTCTGCATGTATAGGACCTCCAAATACATAGAAATCATATTCTTTTTTTAATCCGGTTTCTTTTTCTATGTTTATAATATCCATGTTTACGTTTAATTTTTCAAATTCTTCTTTGAAAATCTTAGCTATGTATTTTGAGTTTCCAGTTCCTGAAAAAAATATAACTGCTCCATTTTTTAACATCTAATCATCCCCTTCCTTTTAACTATTATTAATTTTCTTTTCTTTTTATTACAAACAAGGAACCTTCCACTTATAGAAAGGTCCCTTATTTATTATACATCAAATTATCTAGTTAGTTCATATAATGTAAGCGCATAAATTTCAGTAGCTTTTATTATATCTTTTATTTCAACATATTCATTTGGTTGGTGTTCCGTTTTTTTACCCCAAGGGAATATTGCTCCAAATGCAACACAGTTATCTATAGCTCTTGCATAAGTAGCTCCTCCCGATGACATAGGTGTTGAATCACAATTTGTTTCTTGTTCGTATACTTTTCTCAAAGTTTTTATTAAAAAATGGTCACTAGGTATATATATTGAGTTAAGCCAATCATATTCAATGTAATCTAATCCATATTTATTTGCTTTTTCACTTAATGCACTTACAAATTCATCTTTTTCAACTGTAACCGGTATTCTAACATCTAAATAAATTTTTTCACCATCTTCATTTAAATCAATTTTCCCTAAATTAAGGGTTAACTTACCTGATACATCTTCGCAATTTGGCAATATATAATTTGCATGTGCATCTTCTTTTATTACTTCAGATATAAAATCTATAGCTGGAGTGCTTATTCCAATATTTTTAAGTGCTATACAAAGTCTAGATATAGAATTTATACCTTCATTGCATTTTTGCGAATGCACACTTCTTCCTATAACTGTTATAGCTTTTTCTTCTTTTTTATATTCAAACCCTAATTTATCTAATTCACTTTCTAGTTCAACTAAATTTATACTGTTATATTTAGCTTTACTTGGAACTGCATTAAAAGCATCTCCTGCTTTTAAATTTACTTTTGATGCTTTATTTGATGATAATATACATTGTAATAATCCTTTTTCAGCATTTATACAAGGAAATGCACTATCTGGCGTAAATCCAAAACTAGGTATCTCTTCTTTATTTTCATTGTACTTAGCCATGTCTCTCCATAAAGTTTCTTCATCTGTTCCAAAAATAAATCTAACTCTTTTATTTAACTTAAAGCCTGAATCTATTATTGCCTTTGTTGCATATATAGCTGCAATAGTAGGCCCTTTATCATCTTGAGTTCCTCTTCCATAAAGCTTACCATCTATTATAGTTCCCTTAAAAGGTTCTACATCCCATGCACTTAAATCTCCAGCTGGAACTACATCTAAATGCCCTAAAATCCCTACTAATTCTTCGCCCTCTCCTATTTCTGCATAGCCATAATATCCTTCTTTATCTTTATAAGTTTTAAATCCTAATTTCTCACACAAATCTAGAATATGGTTTAGTACATCATCTATATTTCTTCCAAATGGATATTGCTTACTTTCTTCACCAATTACACTTGGTATTTGTACACTTTCAATAATTGAATTAACCATTTCATCTTTAATATTTTCAACGCTTTTTATAATTTGATCTCTCATATCACATACCCCCTTATTCAAAATCTACTCTCAACTTTAATTATATCAATTTA
>NZ_LBBT01000261.1 GCF_001006285.1 Paraclostridium benzoelyticum | reverse complement strand
GTTTATTTTTTAACATTATTGTATGTGTTTGGTATAAAATATAAGTCTATTAAAATCTTATTTTAAATTGGTGTTTACAGTCCAGTTTTTGTACTTTTAAATAATACATGGCTATTTGTTATATGAATTTCCTTATTTTTTTTTATATGTTCATCAATATAATTTTCAAATTCTTTTTTCTTTGTATCTACTATTTCCAAAATATTACCTGGAATTGTATATACATATTCTAATATAGCTTTTGTATCATTCACTATAAGCTTATCTTTATATGAATAAGTTTGGATATCACTAAAATAGTCTTTTAGTATACATTCTCCATTATTTAGACCAAAGTTTTCACAAAGCTTTTTCTCTGAAATTTTCATGTTGCTACTAAAGCCTATCATAATTTCTTCTAATTCTTTCATATGTTTATCATCAATAGTAGAGCAGTAAAATTGTCCTTCTGTTTTTAAAACTCTTTTAATCTCAAATAAAACTTTATCTAAGTCTTTCATGTAGAATAAAACATGATTGGCAATTACTACATCAAAACTTTCATCTTTAAAGGGCATATCACTTGGGTCTATTCTTTTGAAATTGAATTTATGGTCATAGTCTCTAAGATTATAATTTGCATCATCAATCATATCTTGACATATATCTGTTAAAGTTATATTTACACTCTTTTTTAGAGAATTAATATTTTTAAACCATAAAGCTCCATTACCGCAACCAATTTCTAATACCTTATAATTTTTTTTAAATTTTAATTTATTAAAAACCCAATTGTACCAACCTTTTTGATTAGACCCAAACTTATCTTGAAGTTTAACGTTTGCATTTAGATTAGATGAATCTATGTATTGTTGAAGCAGCTGGTTTTCATTTTCTAGCATCTTAATTATATTTATCGTCTTTTCCCAGTTTATACACTCATCATTTTTAATACTAGATTCTGCTGCTTCCATAATATTTAGAACTGTTTTCATATGGTTTATTTTATTTCTGATAATATTTTTTTGTAAATTAAAAGAATTAGCTATATCATCTTTTCCAAAGCTTTGTAATTCAATCCCCATTACTTCATCTAAAGACAATCCTAGATATTTTAAAGCTAAAATTTTTTTTAACTTTATAAAATCGTTATTTGAATATAATCTGTAACCAAGTTCATTATGATGAGATGCTTTTAAAATTCCCTTATTATCATAATACCTTATAGTCCTTATTGTCACTCCTGCCATCTTAGCAAATTCACCTGTAGTATATAATCTTTCATCATTCATTATATCCCCCCCAACTTCATTGCCTAATTATATTTTATAGGGTTACGTTACGTAATAGGCAATATGTAATTTATATATTTTTTAATTTTTTAAAAAATATATTTTTAACATAATTCTTC
>NZ_LBBT01000260.1 GCF_001006285.1 Paraclostridium benzoelyticum | reverse complement strand
GATACATAAATATATATATATTTGTTGTAAAATTAATACTATATACAAAGTTTTGAGGGGGATATTATTATGGCTTTTTTAGAAAAATCAACTAGAAAATGTAATGAATGCGGCGAGGTACTTGGTAGATTTTGGGGTGATGATATATGCCCCAAATGTAAGGAAAGTAAAAATGAATCAATTTTAGCAATTGAGAATCAAATGAAAACCGAAGAACTAGATAAATTTTTAAGAAGAATGTAAAAAGCAAAATCAATTTTCAAAAACACTATGCTGTCAACAATACCTTCATTAGAAGGCTATAAGATAAGTAAGTACTTAGGAATAGAAAGTTCAGAAGTAATAATCGGAACAGGGTTCGTTACTGACTTTATATCAAGTATTACTAACTTAGTAGGTGGTAGAGCTAGTGTTTATGAAAATAGTCTTGCTAAAGCAAAATAAGAAGCATTTGATATATTAAGATTTAAAGGAACCTTACTAGGTGGAAATGTAGTCGTTGGTGTAAAGTCAAGTTATATGGATATTGAAGATAATATGTTTGGTGTTTTTATTGAATGAACTATTGTAAAAGCTGATTTAATCAACGATAAAGTATAATAACATAGACTTAAAATTAAGTGTTATTATATTTCATTATAAAAATTATCTGTAACTAAATTAACAAATTAAGTCAATCAACTTCTTAAATTTTAGCTCATAATGCCGATATTAAATGTTAGTTGGAGTAAGTAGATAAATAGGTAAATTTGAATTTGTGGGGGATACAATTGAAAAAACAAATAATTTTTATACTATTAATAATTTCAAGTTTTACTATTACGGGATGTACTTATACTAAAATACCTGGCAATACTGATGAATCTATTAAGCAATACTTAATAGGCTCTAAATTAATAAATTCGCCAAATCAAGAAGATATATCCATTGTAGATAATACTTATATTCAAAATTCTAAGATTGTAGGATTTTTAAGCAAATATAATAATGGGGTTGTTATATGTGAAAAAAATAAAAAAGGGAAGTATATATTAAGTGATATTCAATTCTCTACGCAAAAAAAAGAAACCCTTGGAGTTGAAAATTTTCTGGTTAATTATAATACATACAATGGCATATCTAAAAGTAGTAAAGCTTTTGTCTTAATATCTGATGGTTCTAAAGTTTCTCGTGTAGAAATTACAATAAATGATACATACAAGTGTAAAAAATCATTTAAACCATATGGTCCATCTATGATTGTTGTCAATTCTGATGTATTAAGCAAAAAATCTTCTTACGTAAATTGTAAGTATTTTGACAAAAATAATAATGAAATCAACCAAGATGCTTAGTAAAAAAGCTAACTATAGGATATTTGTCCTCCAGTTAGCTTTTTTATTAAATGAAATGTTTTTATAATATTAAAAATATATTAAATCTTTTT
>NZ_LBBT01000259.1 GCF_001006285.1 Paraclostridium benzoelyticum | reverse complement strand
TTATTTTAGTTAAAATTTTAGAATAATTATGATAATTTTAAATTTTATAAGATTTATTTTTAAATTTATGTTTAGTAAGAAAGTCGACGGGTATATATATACTATAACAAGTTAACAACAATTTAGAAACTAATTAAATTAATATATATAAGGTTAAAGGGAGGATTTTAATATGAAAAAATTTGTTTGTACAGTATGTGGATATATACATGAAGGAGAAACAGCACCAGAAATCTGTCCAGTATGTAAAGTTGGAGCAGATAAGTTTGAAGAAATGAAAGGTGAAATGGTTTGGGCAGACGAGCATAGAATAGGAGTAGCTCAAGGAGTAGATCCAGAGATAATAGAAGGGTTAAGAGCTAACTTTACAGGTGAATGTACAGAAGTAGGAATGTACTTAGCAATGAGTCGTCAAGCAGATAGAGAAGGATTCCCAGAAGTAGCAGAAGCATATAAGAGAATAGCATTTGAAGAAGCAGAGCATGCAGCTAAATTTGCAGAATTATTAGGAGAAGTAGTAGTAGCAGATACACAAGCTAACTTAAAAGCAAGAGTAGAAGCTGAATATGGGGCAACTGATGGAAAATTAAAATTAGCTAAGAGAGCTAAAGAATTAGGATTAGATGCTATACATGATACAGTACATGAAATGTGTAAAGATGAAGCTAGACATGGAAAAGCATTCTTAGGATTATTAAATAGACATTTTGGGAAATAATATATAGAGATTGGATAAATAACTTAAATATATATCTAAAAAATGTGTTTAAAGCAACATATTTTGGGTATATATTTAGGCACTAGGAAAAACGTTAACAAATTATTGTAAATTAACGTAAAAAATTAAAATTATATTAAATATATGGAGGATTTTAAACATGAAAAAATTTGTTTGTACAGTATGTGGATATATACATGAAGGAGAAACAGCACCAGAAATTTGTCCAGTATGTAAAGTTGGAGCTGATAAGTTCGAAGAAATGAAAGGTGAAATGGTTTGGGCAGACGAGCATAGAATAGGAGTAGCTCAAGGGATAGATCCAGAAGTAATAGAAGGGTTAAGAGCTAACTTCACAGGTGAATGTACAGAAGTAGGAATGTACTTAGCAATGAGTCGTCAAGCAGACAGAGAAGGGTATCCAGAAGTAGCAGAAGCATATAAGAGAATAGCATTTGAAGAAGCAGAACATGCAGCTAAATTTGCAGAATTATTAGGAGAAGTAGTAGTAGCAGATACACAAGCTAACTTAAAAGCAAGAGTAGAAGCTGAATACGGAGCAACTGATGGAAAATTAAAATTAGCTAAAAAAGCTAAAGAATTAGGATTAGATGCTATACATGATACAGTACATGAAATGTGTAAAGATGAAGCTAGACATGGAAAAGCATTCTTAGGATTATTAAATAGACATTTTGGAAAATAATAATTAGATATATAAATAAGCCCTCATATTAGTATTTTTATTTACTAATATGAGGGCTTATTTT
>NZ_LBBT01000258.1 GCF_001006285.1 Paraclostridium benzoelyticum | reverse complement strand
TTTATAATAATTTTATACATCTATTATATACTAAATTTTACATACTTTAAATATTGTTGTTTATATTATTTGTATAAAATGGAACTTTAAATAGGAAAAAAGTTGAAGTAATATACTTCAACTTTCTACTTTTTCTAATAAACTTAATAAACTATTTCCGTAGTATATTTTATTGAAAAATTCATTTATCCATTCTAGCCCTTCTGAAGACCACTTAAAGCTATTTGCACTAGGCTTTATGTATCCTTTATTAATTATAAATGCAAATTCATCTCTTACTCTAAAATATTTATAGTTTTTCCATATTTATCTTTATATACATCAATATTTTTTATTAACACAAATTCCCCTATAATTTTACATATATAAAATTAAAGTACGGTTTTCAATACATAAATGTTACTAATTATTATATTTATAGAAATCTAAAAACTGGAAAATTGATGATTGTGGATATTAAATGTAAGGTACTATGTTTTGTCGCTTGGGATAAAATATAAGTTTATCCTTCGCTTTTTTTATAGTTTAATACCCCTGTCGGATTTTCCGACACAGGGTATAAATTTAAATTTAATAGTTAAAATACCTGAATTAAATATTCAAATCAAAAACTCCCTATATCTTTAATAGGGAGTTTTGTATAAATTATTTAGTTCCTTTGTTTAAAGTTTCAGGAAGTGTTAACCATACTACAGCTCCAACAATAAATACTGCTATTGATATGTAAAATATCATAGTCATTCCAAGTGCTCCTGATGCAGCTCCTGCTATTGCTGGTATAGCAAATGTAGATATTATTCTACCTCCATTAAATGATATTCCTGCTGATATCGAACGGTATTTACTTGGGAATAATTCTGAATAGTACGCTCCCCAAGCTCCAGAGAAACCTACCATAAATCCTATTGCAATTGATATTAAATAAAATCCAGTTACATTATCTCCACCAAGCCTTGTGTATACAAACACACATACAGCTGCTAATACCATACCTATAAATGGTGTTTTTCTTCCATATTTATCTGCAATAAATCCCCAGAACATATACCCAAATAACTGGCCTACACCTTGCATACTATAGATAGAACCAGCTACGGCAGATGAAATTCCAAGACCTGTAACTAAGTAAGTTGTAGCATTATTAGAAAATGCTGAGTATGCTGTAAAGTTAGCTCCTGATAATAATATTACGCCAATACCTATCCATAAATACTGACCTTTGTACATGCTTAAATAGCTAACTTTTTCCCCTGACTCCTTACCTTTAGCAACTAATTCCTTAGTATATTCATAGTCATTTGGTACGAAAAAGAATGCCATTACTGCTCCTATAGCAGGAGGTATTATAGCCGTATACATTAATATATTCCAGTTAGCATCACCTAAGGCTCCATATATTTGTCCTCCAAATATCATGGCTAATGAAAATAGTGCTGTTAACGTTGCTGATAATTTCCCACGATACTTACTAGGGAACATATCTGCAACTAATGGCATAGCAGTTCCAAAAACTCCACCTAATACAAATCCGGTACAAAAACGAGCACCCTTCCAAAGCATTATACTTGTTGGATTTAACATTGGTATAAACGTTGTAATAGCTATTAAAGATGCCACAGCTATTAAAGTGTTCTTCTTACCTATTTTAGTTGAAATCCATCCGAATAAAAATGTTCCTGGTATAGTACCAAAAGACATAATCGCAAATATTTCTTCAGTTTGTTGTAGCGTAAATCCAAACCCACCTTCAGCTACACTATATATCATGGTAGGCTTAACAAAAGTACCTATTGAAAAGTTATAACAGTAAAAAAAGTATATGATTGCTATTGATAAAAATGCAATCCACCTTTTTGCATTTGAGTAATTTTTTCCTAATATAATATCATTTTCCATTTCCACTTGCTTATTAGTCATTTATAATCCCCCTTCGGCTTAGTATATGTATTATTTAATGTAAGTCAAAAACCTCATAATTATTTAATAAAATATGAGGTTTTTTATACATGACTAATACTATTCTTCACATCCCATGTGCATTTGCTTTAATACATCTAATCCATCAAATGTTATCCACTCTTCTCTAACTTTTCCATTTAACACATGATAGTGATTTATACCCATTATTTCTATGTGATTTCCTGATGGTTGCCCAAAAAATCCTATTCCTTCATTTATTCCACGCAGTCTCCATCTTACAGATACATCATATCCTTGACCTTCTTCTCTTTGGTTGCAAGTAACTCTTTCAACCTCGTAACTTCCATTAGGTACACAAGCTAAAAAGCTTATTAACATCCCTTGTATCTCATCATATCCATTAAGGTCTTTATCACATATAAAGTGAACTACTGCATTTGGATGATAATATTTCTTAACATCATTTATGTATTTATAGTTGTATATTCTACTTAACATTTCAAGCATTACTTCTCCTACAGAATCATCTTTTGCTTCATATTTATTAGGCATAAATTGACCTTCCATAGATTCACATATACCATACGTTGATTGTAAAACTCCTGGAGTTTTTGCCATAGCAGCTTTTGCCATTTTCTTTGCGACTTCATTAGGGTCTAATCCTAATTGTGTAACTATCCATAAGTTATCTCTAACTAACCACTCTTCATGTATTCTATTGTTTGTTGTAGCACAATCTATGACTGTTCTAAAGTTTATCTTTCTTCCAGTAGCTGGCCCAAAGTTACTATCTCCTAAGTTTGTAGCTGTAGATAAAACTCTATGTGATGATAAAAATCCATTAGCCCCAAAATCTGACCATATTACATTTTGACCTATTAACCTTCTATCAGGAAAAGCGTGTAATGTTTGCAATGTATTTGATATAACATCTTTTATCCCAACTAAGTTAGAAGAACCTAAATGCATAGTTACATTATTGTGATAAGTATCATATATAACTCCTATACCTTTTGATTCCCATATATCATGAGTTATTTTCATTATATAATCAACAAAGTCACGATATTGCGGATCAAATCCTGGTACCTCTTGCTCTCTTTTAGTTTGTACTGAAAAATCATTGTAATCTAAAACGCCTACTGGTGTAACTTTTTTTGAATCTCCATAATAAATAACTGTAGACTTCATATTTTTCTCCCCCTTAGATTCCTTAACTTCATTAATCTTAGTACTCATAGCTTCCTCCCCTGTTTTATCTGAATTAATTTTTTCTAATATTTCATCACCTTTTTTTACAGTATCTTTTATATCAGATGTTTTTAAACTTTTTTCCAACTTTGTATCTACTACTTTTTCCATTTTATCACCCCACAAATTTAGATACTTACTCTATTTATTTAAAATATTTTGAGTTCTCTCTAAAATATCTAAACCTTGTTGTTTTAACCAGTATGGAATATCTATAAGCACCCAGTTTTCAGATAACTTATCATCTTTTCTATAGTAAACATCAACTACTTGCATATCAGCACTAACGTTTCCACCTGGTAATCCTAAAAATCCTCCTAAAGGTTTGTTAGTAAGATTTGGCCATCCAAAGAAACAAGCAAAGTTTCCTTCTGCAAATCTACATACATGACCATTGAATTTTTTACCAGTTAAGTTGTTTCTAAAAGGTAATTGATGTTGCTCTTGGTATCTAGGTATTGTATAAGAAGCACCTATTCCTCCTGGTCCATACCATATCATGTCCTTAGCCCAAGATTTCTCAAGTACTTCTGGTGGACAACCCATAGCCCCGCTATCATTTAACTCTGATAAGTCATTTACCATCTTATTTACAAGAGCTAAAGTTTTTACTCCTTCTTCACTTGGTGCATCTTCAAATAATAATCCATTATGATCTCTTGGACCTGGATATACAAAATACTCACCTGTTTGAGGAGGCAATGGATTAACACCTGCTTGAAGCATAAATCCTATAATGTCAACAAACAATCCTGTTTTGCTTATTTTCCCATCTTCAACACAACTAAACTCTGCGTATCTTAAATTTATCATTTTACGAGTTCTTCTTATTCCTAAGAAATCTTCATCAAACAATCCCATAAAATGTCCCATGCTCATAACCCATTCACTACCATCAATTTCATTAGTTCCTGCGATAAATATGTCTTGTCTTCTTTGCATATTGCTTAGAGATTTTTTTAAAGGAACCCAAAACTTATTACAAGCATTTTCTATGCCTTGTTGTTCCCTAAAAGGATATACACCTTTGAAGTTATAATCTTCACTCATGTACTTTTCTAAAACACTTTTAACATCATCTACTGAAGCACTTTCTAATTCTTCAAAGTATTGTCTTACAATCTTTTTTGACTCTTGATATTTACTCAATGATACCCCTCCTATTATTTGTCATGAATATATTTGAAATTATTAGTTTAAAAAACTATAATTTTGCAAACGTTTGAAATTTTATCTAAAAAAAATACTAAATAATTCTTACACTGCTTCTTTTTATAATTCTAGGATATAACTTTCTTATTATATGCTTATCTTCTTTTTTATTTATTTTATTAACCAGGACATCTATACCATTTTTTATAACTTCTTCCCTTGGGTCATCTACTGTTGTTAAATCAGTTTTAAAATAAGATATAAGCTCTATATTGTTATATCCAACTATAGATATATCCTTGGGAATTTCAATGTTATAAACTGTTTTTAACTCTTGTATTATAGATATCGCCGGAGTATCTTGTTGTACAAATATAGCTGTTGAATTTTTTATCTTATCTATATTATTTTTCACAAGTTCAATTTGAGAATCAAAATCCATACGAACCCTTATAATATCAGGTATTAAATTAGCTTCATTAATTGCATTTAAATATCCTTTTGTTCTATCTTTATACATTGTAAGACTATCATCATCAGATGTTATTGTTAGTATTTTTTTATGTCCATGATTTATTAAATACTTAGTTGCTATATATCCTCCATACTCATTATCATCCCAGAAGAAATTATCCATCTCTCCTTCAATAAATAACGGTTTAAAATATATAAACACATGAGGAATTTTACTATTTATTAAAAAATCATACTCCTCTTTTGTTATAGATCTAGATACTATAACCAAACCATCAACCATTCTTCCATTTACCATCTTGTATATATTGCTATTTCCTCTGATGTTATGATTGGGTTGTATTATAAAATCATATTTGTTAAATTCAATTGCATTTATAGAGCTTTCCATTATATCTCCAAAGAATTTCCTCATATCTCTATCATTGAAATTATCAGAGAATATAACACCTATAGTGTTTGTTTCTTGTTTTACTAAGTTTCTTGCATTAACATTAAAATGAAATCCTAATCTTAAAGCCTCTTCTTGTACCTTCTTTTTAGTTTTCTCAGATACACTAGGGCTATCATTTAAGCATCTTGATACTGTTGAGTAACTTACGCCTAAGTTTTTTGCTATATCTTTTATTGTTACCATAATATCATTTCCTTATCTTGTTTCTAATTCTCATATTATCTAAAATTAATATTTTCCCGCAAACGTTATCAATATTTTTTAAAATTTAGTAAATTATTGATTTACCTCGAGCTTATTATAACTTTTATCTTTCATTCTAATCATAAATATACCAGAAGTTATAGAAATCATTCCAATAAACATAAATCCAGTTAGCATAGACGTATTTTCTACTAAATTCCCCATCATAACTGGGCCAAAGAACATTCCTATAGAATATAAACTTTGAAATAATCCCATTCGTGTAGATTGTTTTTCTGAGTCTATGCCTTCTACACTCATAGATGTTAAAACTGTAAAGTTTAATCCAAAAGTAAAACCTGCCAAACATTGTAATATCATAAGTAAACCTATATTTGTTACAAAAGGTATTAACATACAAACTACACCTTGTCCTAAAGCTCCTATTATAGCTGTTTTAACAAGTCCAAATCTTTTATAAAAAAATGTACCTGACAAACTTGCTCCTATTCCATTAGTAATCATGTGTATATTAGATAAAATAGTTATAGCTATTGCTCCTCCACCTAGTTCACTCGCTATAATTGGAGTAAAGGTATCTCTCGTAGAGTATGGTACCATCATAGATACTATTGCAATTATACCTAGCCCCCATATATATTTATCACTAAGTTGTTCTTTAACTATATTTAAACTATATTTTTCTTTGTTAATATTATTATTTGTGCGTTTTTGAGGTTTAAGTAAGAATGTAAGTAAAAACGCAAGTATTGCTGATAATATAGCTACTACAAATGAATATTTATATCCATAAGTATTCGCTATAAAACCACCTATAAAAGATCCGATAAGTGAACCTATAGGAGATACTACTGCAAGTAAACCTACTGCTTTTGCTGCTTCGTTTTCTTTGAAATAGCTTATGAACATTATGTTGTAAATCACCCATGTAGCCCCTGTTATACCATCTGCAATTTTACCAATGTACAAAGTTGTTGGAGATGGATTTAAAAATGCAATTCCCCATGCAACTATAGTTATGATAAGCCCTATTTGTATAACTAGTCTTCTGTTGTGTATAAAGTCAGATAGTATACCTATTGGAAATCTAAATAACATGGATGCAATCCCTGCTGCTCCGACTATAGTTCCTATAGTAGATGATTTAAAACCTAATTCACTGGCATAAATCGATATAAATGGATCAAATGCTGTTATACATATAAAAAATAGTATACTTATTACAAAAAATATAATAGCTTGAACATTTATTTCTTTAGTTTTCATTAAATCCCTCCCCCTTTTTATGTTTTATGCAAACGTTTGAAATCAATTGTATAATTTTCTATTTATTATGTTTGTATGTATCATTTTATATTATTTTAACTACATTCTATTTTGAAAACCTTTTTGTTTATTCCATTATAGCAAGATTTTTCTTTTTTTTCTATATTTTTTTTATTTTCACACTATTTTTTATTTATAGGCATAAAAGCAAAGAATTAACTCTTTCTTTAATCCTTTGCTTTTAATTTTTTTAATATTAAAATATAATGTTTTCTTTCACTATCAAATACACAATTTAACCTTATCAATAGAACGTTTGTGTGGTATAATTATAGTTTGAATAATAATGAAATACCTTATAGAAAGGATATGAATATATATGGCTATTAATTACTTTGACAATTATACGCTAGAATACATTTATAATGAAATGCAAGCCGTATATCTTAACGATAATAGACCTTGGATCATAGGGTACAGTGGCGGAAAAGATAGTAGTGTGGTTGCAGAGCTTACATTTAGAATGCTTCTAAATTTACCTGAAGAAAAAAGACACAAACCTGTTTATATAGTGTCATCTGACACACTTATAGAAAACCCTGTAATATTAAATTATCTTAATGATAATATAAATAAAATGAACGAAAGTGCCAAAGAATATAATTTACCTATAGAAGCTACAGTTGTAAATCCGCATCCTGGTGATAGCTTTTGGACTAATGTTATAGGTAAAGGATACCCTACTCCTAAATCTATACAATATCGTTGGTGTACGGAAAGATTAAAAATAAAACCTTCTAATCAATTTATACAAAAACAATTAGAAAGTGAAGATGTTGTTATCTTACTTGGAGTTCGTAAAGATGAAAGTATCGCTAGAAAATCTAGAATTGAAAAAAGAGAGATAGAAGGATATCTTCTTACTCCTCATCAAACTCTAAAAAGTAAAAACCATTTAGCTTATGTATACACTCCTATAGTAGACTTTACTACTGCTGATGTATGGGATGTATTAGTTAACAATAATGATAATATACTTGAAGAAGCTAATGATGGATTTGGTTCTACTGCAACATCATGGGGAACTGATACTATGGAATTATTCCATATGTATACTAAAGGTTCTGGAGACTCTGGAGAATGTCCATTTATAGCGGATGAATCTACTGCTAAAAGTAGCTGTGGTAATAGTAGATTTGGTTGTTGGATTTGTACTGTTGTAAAAGAGGACAAGTCTTTAAATGGATTTATAAAGTCCGGTCATTTAGAATTACAACCCCTACTTGATTTTAGAACATGGATATTATCTCAAAGGGATATTGCTGAAAATCGCAAAAAACATAAAAGAAATGGTTCTGTTGTAAAAAGAGATGGTCGTATAATGTTTGGACCTTTTACGTTTGAAGCTAGACAAATGATACTTAGAGAATTATTAAAAACTCAAATAAAAATGCAAGATTTTTATCCTGATATAGAACTAATTACTTTAGATGAACTAAAAGCTATAGATTCAATTTGGGATGATGAAGAAGACTTAACATCTACAACATTAGTAGATATATATAAGGAAATTACTGGTAAATACCTTCCCTGGTCTAAGTATAAAAAACCAGTATTTGATTCTTCTACTTTATGTGTAATAAATGAAAAATGTAATCAGTACAATATAAATCATGACTTGTTTAATAAATTAATTATTGATACTAATAAGTATAAGCATTTTAGTAATAATACTAAACTAAAAAATTCAATAAGCAAAACTTTAAACCAACAATGGCTTCATCAAGATATTGTTAAAAAAATTGAAGAAGAAAGTAGCAAGGAGTTAGACAATGAAAATTAATAAGCTTAAAATTAAAAACTTTAGATCTTATGAAGAAGAAACTATCTTCGATTTTGCTACTACTGATGATAAAAACATTATACTTGTTGGTGGTAAAAACGGAGCTGGTAAATCTACAATATTTGAAGCTATAAAACTTTGTATATACGGACCTATGGCTTATAAATACCAAGGATTTAATGCTTCTTATATATCTAAAGTTAAATCAAATATAAATAATAACTCGCTTAAGTCTGATTTCGTAGATGCATTTGTTTCTATTGACTTAGAACTAAGTGAAGGTACAGAAATAAATATATATACATTAGTTAGAAAATGGACTTTTAAAAATAAAAAATTAGATGAAATATTTTTAGTTTACAAAAACTACTCACCTATTCCTTTAGAAGATGAAGAACTTAACTTTTTTGAAAATTATATAACATCAATAATTTCTCCAAAAATATTTGAATTTTTCTTCTTTGACGGTGAACATCTTTCAGAATTTTTTATAGGTAAAAATTCTAATACTCACTTAAAACAATCACTTTTATCACTTTGTAATTTTGATACATTTGATGTTTTAAAAAATACTATACTTTTAAGTATCAGAAATAGTAAAAACGACGATTCTGAATTAGAGTTAGCTAAGACAAATTATTTAGCTCTAGATGATGAGTTAGCTAATCTTAATTTAGAATACGCTAATTTAAATAATAATTGTACTAGTATTTCAAGTGAACTTGATGATTTAAAACAAAAGCAAATACAATTAGAAAAAGACTTTAGAAAAAAGGGTGGAGTTCTTGCTGAGGAAAGAGATCTTCTTAATAAAAAAACTATAGAACTTGAAACTAGAAGGTCTGTAATAAATCAATCTATAAAAGATTTTTGTAATGATATGCTTCCATTTTTAATTGTTAAGGATCAAATATTTAATTTAAAAACTCAAATTAAAAGCGAAAGAGACAATCTTGTCTATTCTCAATTAAAAGATAAATTATCAGTAGATTATTTTAAAAATCTTCTTTTAAATAAATTAGATACTTCTAGTATACATGAAATAGCTCTGACTGTTTCAGAATCTTTAATTGATGATATAAAACCTAGTAATCAAGAAGATGACTTTAAGATTATTCATAATCTTTCTAATGATGAAAGTAATTCACTACTTGCTTTAATCGATAATATGTTAAGTATTGATAATAACAATATACTTTCAATGTTTGATGAACATAGTAATATAGGTGAAGAGTTAGCAGAAATCAGAACTACACTGAACAATAGTCTTGAAGACGAATCTTTAAATAAATATATAAATGAATTAACAGATTTATCTAACAAAATCGGACATTTGTCTGAGGTTAAAAATCATTTAGAAATTAAGTTAAAAGATTTAGAGTTATTAGTCTCAAATACTGAAATCTCTAAAAATAAAGCTAAATCAAAGTATACAGATTTACTTCAATCTAATAAAGTTGTAGATATGTCTTCAGATCTCATACTAATGTTAGATGATATGATTACAACTTTAACTGAAAGTAAAACAAAAGAAATTCAAAATAATTTTATGTATATATTTAAAAAGATTATACGTAAAGATAATTTTATAGATTTTATAGATATAGATAGTAACTTTAATACATCTCTATATATAAATAAAATGTATAACTCTCTTGAAATCGAGAATCTTATAGAAAATATAGGATATGATGAAATGGAGAAAAAATTAGGTAACTTATTCTTCGAAGATTTATTTGCTGAATATGAAGTTAAAAATCGTTCTGAGTTACTTAATAAAATAAAAAATAGTAATCAATCATCATTTATAAATTTAAGAACAAAAGTTGATATAAACGGATTCTCCAGTGGAGAAAAGCAAATATATATTCTTTGTTTATATTGGGCTTTACTTAAAGCTTCTGATATAGAAATACCATTTATAATAGATACTCCTTATGCTAGAATAGATGAAACTCATAGAAATAATATTACTAATGAGTATTTCTCTACTATAAGTGATCAGGTTATTATTTTATCTACTAATACAGAAATAGATGAAAAGTCATATAAAGATATAAAACCTAGATTAAATGGTGAGTATTTAATTGATTATGATGATATAAATAGAAAGACTATACAGTCTAAAGGATACTTTTTCGAGGTGTAATTATGGGATTTAGATTAAAAACATCAATGCAAACAAAAGAAATATTTGAAGAATTAGGTTCTAGAATGAATTTAAAGCCATTTGCACTTTGTAAACTTGCAATTTCAATGTCTTTAACTAGTGATGAACCTCTTGAAGATTATAAGAGTCTTGATAATACTGGACTTGAGTTAAATAGGCAAACTATAACAGCTCAGTATGATGGATTATTTAAGGCTTTACTTGAACAACATGCTGGTAAAAGCTTAACTGATGATGAGTACTTCCCTACTCATGCTAAACTTCATATAGATCGTGGTGCTGTTATGCTTAAAAATAAATATAATTATTCTAGCAATTTAGAACATTTCATAAAACAAATAATTAATAATGATATCAGTATATAAAAATAAAGTATAGATATATTTG
>NZ_LBBT01000257.1 GCF_001006285.1 Paraclostridium benzoelyticum | reverse complement strand
AAGCTGTTAGAATTTGAACTTTTGATAGATAATTAAATTAGTAAATATGTATTTTATTATATTAAAATTAATGAGTTAATTTATTCAATTTAACATTTATATATGATAAAATTAAAATAAAAGGATGTGATTATATGCGAAGCATTTTAGTCCCTATTGATGGTAGTGATAGAAGTCAAAAATCCTTAGATTTTATATTAAATGAGTTTTCAAAAGAAAAGGTTAAGATAACCTTGATGTGTGTAAATGATGTTGTTTTAACTAATTTAATAAATCCAATGATTATAGATATGAAAGTAAAAGAATCTGAAAAAGAAATAAAGAGTATGTTAAACCGTTTAAAAGGTAAGCTACAAGGTTATGAAGTAAAAACTTATTATACTATAGGTGATGCAGGGCAAGAGATTATAGAAAAGTCAATAGATGGCAAATTTGATTTAATTGTTATGACTAAATCAACTAAGAAAAACTTTATAGACTCAATAGGGTCTGTAACTTTATATGTAGTTAAAAAATCTAAGTGTACTGTAGTTATAGTTCCAGAATAAATTATTTTCATTACAGATATGAAGAAAGGAGCATTTAAATGCTCCTTTTTAATATATAAAATTAATCTAATTTTTTTGTAGCTACATCTGAATAATTGTATAATTATACATTTGCATTAAATTTCTCTAAACCCATTAATGCTGTTAATTTTTTTCTCATTAGGATCAATAATACTCCAAAAACGCTTACTACAATAGTGATTAAAACGAATATCTTAGTATATCCCATAGTTTCTGTGAAACCAGCAACTTTACCTGAAATTAAGTTTGAGAAAAAGAAACTCATATACCATGCTCCCATTGCAAGTGAGCTATATTTTTGTGGAGCTAGTTTATTAAACATAGCCATTCCAATAGGAGATATGCATAATTCTCCAACAGTTAATAAGAAATAAGCTA
The DNA here is from genome assembly GCF_001006285.1 of Paraclostridium benzoelyticum. Taxonomy (GTDB): domain Bacteria; phylum Bacillota; class Clostridia; order Peptostreptococcales; family Peptostreptococcaceae; genus Paraclostridium; species Paraclostridium benzoelyticum. The sequence goes on along the minus strand of NZ_LBBT01000257.1, from coordinate 1,198 downwards.
AAAGAATAAATAGTATATTCATTTGTTTACTTCCATCAAATACTCCACCTAAAGTTTTTATACCTAATATTACTGTAATAAATGCTGCAGCTGTAAGAAGCATTCCTAGCCCCATTTTAGAAGGAATAGATAAGTCTCCGTGCTTTGATTTAGATAGTTTAATCCATATACTACCTAGTATAGGGGACAATACGACACACAATATTCCATTGAAAGATGTTAACCATGGAACAGGAATTACGAAACTTCCTAAATTTCTATTTACTAACTCATTCGATAATAATGTAAAAGATGTTGATGTTTGATACCATGCAGTCCAAAATAAAACAACAAATACAAATAAAACACCCATTGCTTTTAATCTGTTTTTTTCAACTTGAGTAAGAGCATTATGTGCACTTTTTTTATTAGATTTGTTTTCTTTCTCATAAACTGGATATTTACCTTTTTCACCTAACCATTTTGGAGATAGGACTATAAGCAAAAAGCAAACAATAAACATTGCTATAGCTGCCATTAAAAAAATATATTTATATCCATATGCTGCTATTTCTCCATCAGATGTTAATTTGGCAAACCATTTATCTGATATAAAACCAGCTATAATAGGACCAAAGAAAGAACCTATATTTATAAACATATAAAAAATACTGTAAGCAGCATCTTTTTTTGATAGCTCATCTTGATCATATAAAGTACCTACAAGTGAACTTATTTGCCCCTTAAAAAATGCACCTGCTATTACTAATACTATTAATCCGGACCATACGCTTGCCATATTTGGCTTTGCAAAAAATAAAAGAATATATCCACATGCAGTAATAAAAGATCCTAGTATAAGTGATTTTTGTATTCCAATCCACTTATCTGATATATATCCACCTATTAAAGAACCCATATAGTTTATTCCTTGATATAAACCTATAATTGCAGTTGCTTTCGCTACGCTTAAACCTAATCCATTTTGACTAATATCTGCTGTGAAAAATAATATTAGTATGGATGACACTGCATAACCTGCATAACTTTGAAGAGCAATAGATATATTTGCTAACCAAAGACCCATTGGATGTTTTACCTTTTGTTCCATAATTAAAACCCCTCCCCATATTTATTAGTCTCTAATTATATAATATCACCATATATAACAATGTTTAATTAATTTTTTACATAATTTTACAATAAAATATATTAAAAT
>NZ_LBBT01000256.1 GCF_001006285.1 Paraclostridium benzoelyticum | reverse complement strand
AAATCAAATAGATTATTTTTTTAATAGAATAGAAAGTTATAACCAATTTGTTTAACTATTTGTATTTATATATAAATTTGCAATAAAAAAGACACATATTTTTATGTGTCTAATATTAAATCTTAAATAATTGTTTTTTAAAACTTTCAAATTCTGTTTTGATTTTATTTAAATCTATATTCTCTCCGACATCTTCTATAAAATTTAACTCTAAAAGTAAATTTATATTATTATCTAAAACCTCTCTTGTCCATCCTTTAGGTTCCATAAGCTCATATATGTATTTTGTATCTATCCCATCTTCAAAGTTTGATATAAGGGCATATAAAAGCCTGCTGTCTACATCCAGTATATTTACTAAACTATCATGCACCATCACAATATTGTTAATGTTTTTATAGATTAAATCTATTCTTATATTTTTAACTACCATATAATCACCCTTTTTTTAATATTAATACCTAAAAAATTAACTTTAATTCATAAACTTTCTTATAATCTCAATTATTTAATTTGAAAATATCTAAGATCTTTTCTAGTTTTATTAAATAATTGACTTAAATTTCTTTTCCTAAACATGTTTAACTGAATAATTATTAGCTCAAAATTATATATCTATATATAGAATTTAACTTATCTAGTATGTGAATTTTTGCTAGTTCTCATAAACTTCACGCTCTGCTGCCAATTGGATTGTATCCCCTGATACAGCACTACCTCCAACAGTAATGTCCCACATGTTTGGCCATCCATCTTTAAATGGCTGCCTTTGTTGAATTAGCATTTTGCCTTCTAAATTAAAAATACATACATGAACTACTAGATGATAAGTGTTTTCTTTAAATTGACTACCCATTACCATTGTTTCACCAGTTTTAATTCTGTCTTTATCATACAAATCCCAGATTTCCATATGTTCACCTCTCAGAATAGATACAATTGTACCTAAATATGTTTAAAAGAATGTCCAAAAAATCTTTTATGGGCATTTATATTTAAATTATATATGTATTTTGAAACTCCTTTTCTTTGGTTAATTTAACTTAAGTTAAATTAAAAACTGTACATGTAATTTTAATTTCATGTACAGTCAGTTATGTAAATTTAATATGCTAAAATACATATTAAATTTAACTTATTCTTCTATTAACTTTTGTAATTCATTTACAAAACGGCATACATGGAAACCATCGCATACTGCATGATGAACCTGTATTGCTAACGGCATCAGATATTGTCCATTTACTTCAGAATACTTGCCCATTGTAAAAATAGGCAATAAATAATTATATCATTTTTGTAAATTTAAGTTGAATCCCTCAAATGTTGTCCATGGAATCATTGACACTGGAAAATTATTTGTAGGTATATTCGGTTTTGCAATCATGCCTTTTACTGAACTGAAGAGTTCTATATCTTTTTCATATGACTTACAAAAGGCATCATAATCATCAGAGTACTCTGTCCAAATATTAGTAAAGGTTTCGGTATCTTGATTAAATACTGTATAACAAGGAATCATTTCATTAAAAACACCTAACTCTCCATCCATATTAAAAGCAGTTCTAAATTCACTATGATTATTAACTACTTTTGTAATGAAATATAACATTGTTGGATATATTTTCTTATTTGAATTTTTAATTTTTGTAATATCTAACTTAACAGTCATGCTGTATGTACAGGGAACTTCAGAAAAGTAATGTTCAAAATACTCTTTTCTATTCCAAGTTTCTTTATTTATGATTTTAAAGCTCATTAATAACTTTTCCTTTCTAATTTATATTTGTGTTTATTATAACTTCTTAGATAGATACAGGTTTAGATCATCATCATTTTTACAATCACAATATTGTTCTAAAACTTTATCCTTGTACCAAACACCACTTCCATCAGGAATATACCCTCTCTTTACGTACAATCTTTGAGCAGAACCATATCCATAATGGAGTCCAACACCTAAGCATATTTCATTAGAATATTCTTTAACTTTATTTTCCATATAATCAAGTATGGCTGTTCCAACTCCTCTACGTTGATATTTTTCAAGTATATTGAAATCATAAATGATTGGAGTATTTTTATTTGCAAAGGGACCATTTTCAGCATTTTGAACAAGGGTTGCATACCCTAATACTTGATTATTACAAGCAGCAACAAAAACTTTACGTTTTCCAGATTGTTGTTCACTATAGTACTGATCAAATAATGAAACAGGCTTGTTCTACCCCTGAGATTTAAAAGCTTTATAAAACTCTAACGAATCCGAGTCAATCATATTTCTAATTAATATATCCAAAACAAATCCCCCTAACTATGTAGACTTATGTAATTAAAAATTAACTACGATAATTATTAATTACATAAGCACTTTCAAATCCCTTTTCTTTGATACCTCTATTTAATCGAATCTTGAATATATGATAATGAAATTGTCATTGCATCAATTATTTTTTTTAGACGAGTATATGTTCCTGTTCCTTCTTTTGAATTAAGCATAGCTTTTTTGCTTTTATTGATAATAGATGTTATTTGAGTTACTGCTTTTAAAAGTTCATCTTGTGTATAATCATTATTTTGATTTGTAATTAAAGACTGTGAAATAGATAAAGCTTTTATACGATTTCGAGAAAGGGATAGTTGTGGCGAACCTTCTTTGAATTTAGGTTGTATTTTTTCACAGTTAATAATTGTAGATTTTATAATTTTTAAAGTATCTTCTATTTGTTGGTCAGTATATTTACTCATCAGATGTCTCCTTATTCATTGTTTTATGTATGATTATAAATTATAAAACATAAATGCACTCAAAAACTTTTTTCAGAAAAATTTTTTTGCCTATATAATTCTCAAATATCTTTTGGGACTTAATCATTTGTCTAAATTACACTTAAGTTAAATTAACTTTTAAAAGGAGGAATGAAAATGGCAGATATGAAATTAGCTCCAAACGCTTCAGAAGTTGCTCAAATGTCAGCTTTAAGAATCAAATATGATTGCGGTTTAGGTGACAATGGAAGAACAATAGTTAAAACTAGAAGTTTTTCAAATATTAAACACGATGCAAAAGTTGTTGATGTTTACAATGTAGCTGAGATATTAAACGGTCTACAAAAGCATGACGTACTATCTGTAGTAAAAATAGATAATACAGAATTAACACCAGAAAATTAAAATTCGCTTCGAGACTTTGTCCGTTGCTTAAAACAATAAGAAAGGGGATTTAAAAATGAGAAATATAGAAACTAGATTATTAATGGTTTTCTCTACAACTCTTGGAAGAAAAGTAAGCTTATTTGTATCAGATCCTAAAGAAGATATATCTGAAGCAGAAATAAAAGAGGCTATGGATCAAATAGTTGCTAAAAATGTATTTGCGCCTAGATTCGGAGAAGAACTTGAAACAGCTTTAGAAGCAAAAGTAGTTCAAACTGCAACTACTGGATATGACTTAGTTATATAGTAACACATGGAACGTCTCTTTGAACTTCTGAGGGGCGTTCTAATCAATTTAAAAGTTTAATTGGAGGAATAAATCGATGGAACTAGATTTAATGGCTCTAGTGTCAAATTTAGGTTTCCCTGCTATCGTTACAATGTATTTGTTAATTAGAATAGAAGGTAAGCTTGAAAATTTGAGTACTAGTATAAATTCATTAAGTAGTAATATATATGAATTAAATAATAAAAAGTAGGAAGTGTATCAATTGAAATTTTCTTTAGGATATGCTTCCTATTTTTTATTATGAATACTTATTTTATACATAAATTCGATAAAATTGATTATATTTAGACACAAATAGCATAATTATTGAATATTATAATTATGTAAACTGATAATGTTTTCAAAATGAGTTTATAATATAAATTTAGTACAAGGACAGGTGAAATAATATATATGTCATATAAAAATACAAACCATTGCTGCAATACAGATTGTAACCATTGTGTAAGTTATATACCTTGTTTTGGACCAGCAGGGCCAGCTGGAGCAACTTCTACAAATCAATTTTTATCACTAGGTGCACCTTCAGGAGTAGACCCATTACCAAATGTTCAAACTCCTATAACATTTGATAATATAAATGCTTCTAATGGAGGAGATATAGCTGCCATTGTTCCTACAAACACTGTAACATTAGCTCCAAATCATAGCTATTATGTTTCATATACAGTTAATACATCTGGAGATGGAGTTAATACAGAAGTTCTTTCAACAATTCTTTTATTAAATGGAAATAATATACCGTATAGCGGTACAGGTAATGAAGGCGCTTCAGCTGTAAGTACGTCAGGAGGAACTGTTATAACGGTAGGTTCTTCTGCAGCTACATTACAACTTGTAGCATCTGTTCCAAGTGGAGGCACATTAACTTTAGAAAATGCAGATTTATCTATTGTAGAACTATCATAAATATTTTTAACTTATTTTATATATATAAGTACTTGTAATATTTATATATGAATTGAATAATAGGAATCAAAAAGTGTATCAATTTAATTAAATTGATACACTTCTTAATATATAATTAAATTTAAGAATATAATTTAGGATCTAATTGATATTATCTTAATCAATTACTGTTATAGAGTTAACTGACACAACTTTTTTAGATATAACTCCATGAACAACATGTAAATTATCACCTTGTTTTATAGAATAATCTTCTGGCGATGTAAACTCTAATTTTCTTTCTTTATTAAAATCTGTAACGGTAATACAATAATAATGACCATTTTTAGTAGTTGATTTATATATTTCTGTACAAATGCCATCTAAAGAAGTAAACAAATTAAATGTACTATCAATAAAAGAAAGTAAGTGAAATGGCATAAAGTATAAAATGAATACACAAAAAACTAAAAAAGCAGGTGTATGTATAAATCTAATGAAAAATAAAGAAATTATTGTTACATAGAAAATACTTTTAGCTAATATCTTTTTCCTATACTTAAATTCTATGTTTTCTTTTGGATCATACCAAATTTTATATTTCCAAAATCCACTTTTTTTATTAACATCTCCATGAGAATCAGCAATCATACTTTCAAGCCATATGGTTTTTCTATCATAGAAACAGGCTGTAAAATATACTTTCATTCCGAAACAGATTAGTAAGCTCATAAATGTAGAACACAAACCTGTGATAATCAAGGTTTTATCTTTGGTAATATATAAAACAGTTAAATTTATCATTATTGTTATTATTATAAATAACTTGTGTATTTTAAGTTTTTCATTTATTTTATTACTTTTATTTTCATCTTCAATTATATAAATTTCATTTAAAATACTTTGTAGTCCATAGCCTAAAAATGATAATACTATAAGAATAAACATAAATAGAAATATGTAAGACTCTCCGTTTTCTCCATAAGTATTACTTTCAGGCATACACATGGGTACATTTTTTAATATTATTCCAGAGCTTATTAAGCTTTCTATTGGAAATATTAAAAATATAAAATATAAAAGATATAAAAATCCACATATTTTTGCTGCGTCATATTTTGATTGCAAAACTATCTACCCCCTATACATAGTTTGGAAATTTTGAAATAATAATATATTTGATAAATTGCTTTATATTTTGATTGAAACAAACTAGTTTTATCAGTAATAGTTCTTTTTAAATGCATTTTATATTATAACAAACATATAAATCTGAATTTTAAATTTGGACTAAAGCATATAATTTCTGGACTAAAACATAACTATCTTAAAATATTTACTCTATGTTTACATAAATATAAAGCTTTTATAGTCCAAACAAATGAATTTTAAGGTTTTATAAAATAAGTTTTATAAAATGAGTTGAAATTTTATAAGAATATATACATTCTTAAACTAAGGAGGTGAATTAATTTGGAAAATGCAACACTAGCTATGTCTTTTGCACTATTTGTTTTATCTAGTATATTTTTTATTTTTAAGGATAGGGTATCAGTTTTGATACAAGGGTATTATTTTATTTCTAAAAATCAAAGAGATTTATATGATGAATTTAAATTAAGCAAAGACTACGGAATTATACTTTTTAAATATGGATTAATACTTTGATTGGGGCACTAGGATATATATTTATTGCTAAACCAATATTATGGATAGCATCTACTATTTGGGTTATATATGTTGCGAAAACTGTTGTTACTTTCAATTTTGATAATTATAAATGTAACAAGGTTTAAAATTTCACTGTATGAAGTAGTTATATATTTTATACAAAGTTAATATCCTTAGAATTCAAATAAATAAATTTTAAGGGTATTTTACTACTTAGATTTAAAAACTTCTTAATATTCAATTAAAATTTATCTTGATTAATTATAAATAGTACTATATAGTACTATTTGTGATTATAGTTTACACATGGAGGTTTTAAATTGAATAATAAAGGCGGTTTTTTAATAAATAAAGTAAACTTCTTATCGGGAAGAATTTTCAACAAATTAATGAAAGAGCATAAAAACTTAGATATTAACCATGCTCAAGGTAAAATTTTATTTGTAATTAGTAGATATAACGAACTTTCTATAAATGATTTATGTAAAGAACTTTCGCTTAGCAAATCAACGTTAACAAGCATGTTAGATCGGTTAGAAGATAAAGGTTATATATTAAAGAGATCATCTGAAAAAGATAAGAGAATTACATTAATTTCTAACACTAAAAAAGCAGATGAAAGTATTGAAATATTCAATGATGTAATAACTAAAATGAATGCTAAGTTTTATGATGGATTTGAGGAAGAAGATATAAAAAGGTTTGAAAATTATTTAGAAAAAATATATTTTAATCTAGAAAAATAAGTTAAATAGGAGAAGATGAAATGACAAAGGTAGTAGTATTTATGGGGAGTCCAAGAAAAAAAGGTAATGTAGATACAATACTTGATGAGATAATAAGAGGCGTGAATGATAATGGAGCTGAGGTAAAAAAGTATTATCTAAATGATATGAATATCAAAGGATGTCAAGGGTGCTTATATTGCAGAAAAACTCCTAGTTGTGCGCTTAAAGATGATATGGTAGAAGTATATGAGGATATAAAAAGTGTTGAATATGTTATCATTGGATCTCCAGTATATATATGTCAAGTATCAGCTCAAACTAAGTTACTTTTAGATAGACTTTATCCTCTAACAGAAATAAATAAGGCTAAGCACACTCCGAGATTTGGTGAAAAGAAGTTAATAATGGTTTATACTCAAGCCGCTCCAATTTCATTTTTATTTAAAAAGTATTTTAGATATACTGTAAAACATTTAAAGGGAATGGGGTTAAATCACTACAAGACTATAATAGCTACAAAAGCATTTGAAAGAGATTCAACTAAGCATAATTCTAAAATTCTAAAGAAAGCTTATAATCTTGGAGTTAAAATTTCTTTATAGTTATTTAAAAAGTTTATATTTAGAATCTAATTTGTAAGTATATTTACATTTATATATGATTATGAGACTGTTATAAAGTATTGAATTTTATAATATAAAAAGGGTGGGTTTGTATGAATAATTTTAGTTTTATATACTATTTTTTCATGATTTTATTTTTAATATTAACCATTTTTATTTTACCAAAAAGGATTATAGATATGGTTTCAAAAGATTTAAATAAAACTGAAATAAATGATGATATTAAAAAAATAATAGTTAAATCTAGGCTTTTCTTTATAGGTTTTTTTGCTATAACGTACTTTAGTTACTTTAAAAACATATCTATTGAGTTAATAATTATAGTAGGATTAGTTACATATTTATTGACACCTAAATTTATTTTAAATATAAAAGATAGACTTAAATTGTAATGTTAATAGCTTGTTTTTTATTGGAATTTCAATGATATTTAGCGTGTGTTTTTATTAGAATTAAAAATACAAAAAATAAATGGTTAAACAAATTATAAAACAAATACTAATTTAATTTGTTTTATAATTTGTTTAACCATTTTAGGTTTAGTATATATTTTAAATATAGAGATTTTATTTAACAGTTACTTATAATTAAAACTCAAATATGAACAACGCATCTATAGGAGTATTTAACTCTTTTGAAATCCTAACAGCTAATTCAAGTGAAGGATTATACTTAGCATTTTCTAAACGAGCTATAGTTTCTCTTCTTACATTAACTCTCTTAGCCAACTCTTCTTGAGTTAACTCATTAAATTGACGATATTTTTTCAAATTACTAATGAATATTGGCATAAACTTTAATTTCCTGTATCAAATTTATAAGTTAAAAATGCCCATAAATTTACTGATATTGCAAAAGTAAGTGATAGTATTAATATTTGCAATTTATAAAGTGATAATAAATCTGATGTATATAGTCTAATTGCATAACTTGATAAAATCGCTATAACAAATCCTGTGTAAAGAGCTATAGTTCCAGCTCTATGCTTATTAGCAATCAATCTTTCATCTTCACAATCTCCCAGCTTACTCCACCAAATATGAGAAAGTTGTGCAAAGAACATAAACCATAAAAGACCTAAGGGGTCACTATTTATATGTTTTATACCTAATAATCCGAAGAATGCAAATAAAACTGAATACTTGTTTAATTTTTTCATAAATATCCCTCCATTAACGTGATATATTTATATCTTTATATTACATATATATCACAGCGGTTTTTATATTATGACTAAAAATAAAACAGACCTATGATGTTCTTAGTTGTTTTTAGGTAGTTATTTTAAAATATTTAAATAGAAATACAATATGAAATTTAATATTATATATAATATAGTCAAAGCCTAAGATTGTTATAGGATGTAACGTAATGTATTAAATTTGAAAGGGGGATATCATGAAAAAAATATTATCTATAGTATTGCCAAGTATTTTAATACTTCCAATAACTTTATGGGGTAGAGCTGATAAAAATATATTAGTTGGATTGTTTTTACTATTTCCAATTATATTTATCATACAAGGAATAATGTGTTCTAATTTTAAAAATGAATTGATTATAGGATTTCTTTTATCTTCAATAGCATTTATTATTCCTGTAAATTTATGGTTTAATATGGGAAGTTGTATTGAATTATTAATAACATATAATATTTTAGGTATAATAAGTTTTTTAGTTAAGAAGAAAGTATCTTCTAGAAACAGTTAATATAATTTATACTTATCTAATATACAATATTAACATATTGAGAATTAGTACTTGGCATTTATCATGAAATTGAATAATAGAGATGAGAATTATAATTGGTCTAGTTGTATATATCGATACGAAAATCAATTTAAATGTAAAAATAGGTTAGAACAATAGGGGGGGGATAAAATGGTAATAGTTTCTTTGCTAATGGTTTTATTTATTATAGGGTGTATATATTATTTACAAGAATTTTTATCTAAGAAAAAAAGCAAAGTACCAGGGCTTATTTTACCTGGTGTAGCTTTTCTAAATTCACTTGTATATTTACTTCAGGCAACAACATTTAAGATAGGATTAACAGCTTTTATTTCTACTAGCATTCCAACAATTTTACTGTTAGGAATTTACTTAAGTTGTAGAAAGAAAGTAAGATCGTAGCTAGTATATAAATATAGTAATTGCAATAAAAAGATATAGATAATTGAACAAATAGAATGGCAAATAGAATAACTAATTGTAAAACAAATTGTGATTGTAATTATTATTATATTTGTAAAACAATTTGAATTAAAAACTGTATAACAAATACAAATGCCCCCTTAGAATATAGAGAATAGTATTTTAAGGGGGTTTTACTATATATTTTAATCCAGAATAAACACATATTAATCCAATTTATACTTTTTTAAAATTTAAAATGTTAATATGAGTTATTACATTTAAATTTCACAGGAGGCGTCTTTATGAAAAATATTTCTAAAAATCTTAAGTCAAAATTAGGCATAATAGGATTTATATTAGTAGATTTATATTTAATCATTTCTTCTGAAAATAATTCAAGAATTGCATTGTGTTTGATATCACTATTTATTTTTATTAGAATTATATTTGCTTCAAAAAACAAATGTAATTAATCTATACTGGTCTTAAAATGTAAATTTAGATACTAGTCCATATAAGGGGATTAGTAAAGAAAAAACCAAATCTAAAGAGACCTCAATATAAATTTAAGTAATAGTTATAATTTAAAGCCCATACAATCTAAATAAGTGGATGTATAGGGCTTTTTTAGTGCATAAAATAAAAAACCTATGGACAACATACTTAAATAGGCATATTATATTAATAAATAAACATATAAGAGGTGATTAGGTATAATGAACAGATAATTTTATTCAATTATTTAAAAAGTTTATAGATATTAAATAAGTATTTTTAGATACTTTTATTTTTGAGCTTATAAACTGTCTTAAATTAAGAATAAGATTAATTCATTGAAACCTTAAATCAAACTTCTTTATGAAATTGTTTTATGAGAGTATTAAAATAAAAATTTATATCTTGATATATACAATGTGTTTAAGCTTGATTTGCTTACATAAAATTTATATTATAGTTCTTATTTTTTAACTTTCAGCTATATAACTTATATTTATATAGTTTCAATAAAATGATTTGTGTTTCATATTTAAAATCAATCTTTCTTAATTTAAGTGTAATTTACTTTAAATTTAAGGAAGTTTTTTTATGCAAAAAACTTTCGTAAGGAGGAATATATATGGCACAAATAAACGTAGTCAATTTGACTTTTAGTTACGATACACACGTAGATGATATTTTCAAAAATGCATCTTTTTCTATAGATACAAACTGGAAAATAGGGCTTATAGGAAGGAATGGAAGGGGTAAAACTACACTTTTAAATCTATTTATGAAGAAATTTAAATACTCAGGTACTATATCTTCTCCCGTAGACTTTGAGTACTTTCCATTTCATATAGAAAATAAAGATAGAACTTCTCTTGAAGTAATTAGAAACACAATAGCTCCATTTACAACTTGGGAGGAATTAATGAATGAGTATGTAAATGACGAAGAAAAGTTAGATCAGTATGGAGATATTTTAGAAAAATACATTGAAAATGATGGATATATAATAAATGAATTAATAGAAAAAGAAATAAGAAAGATGAAATTAGAAGTTGAAATACTTGAAAGAAACTTCTCTACTTTAAGTTTTGGGGAACAAACAAAGTTACTTTTTGTTGGCTTGTTTTTAAGGAAAAATCACTTTTTACTAATTGATGAACCAACAAATCATTTAGACATAGAAGGTAGAGAGGTCATATCAAATTATCTAGCATCAAAATCTGGGTTTATATTAATTTCTCACGATAGATCCTTTTTAGATAAGATAGTTGATCACGTGCTATCTATAAACAAGGCAAACATAGAAGTTCAAAGAGGTAACTTCTCAACTTGGCAACTTAACAAGGATAGACAAGATGAGTTTGAAAAGCTTGAAAATGAAAAACTTAAAAAAGATATTAAAAGACTTCAAGAGGCAGCAAAGCAAAAAGCTAGTTGGTCAGATAAAACAGAAGCATCAAAGATTGGAAATGGACCTACTGACAGAGGCTTTATTGGGCATAAGGCTGCTAAGATGATGAAAAGGGCTAAATCTATTGAGAAAAGGCAAAATAATGCTATTGAAGAAAAATCTAAGTTACTTAAAAACTTAGAGAATTATGATAATCTCATATTAAAAACTAGTGAAGATATAGAAGAGAAAATATTGACACTTAACAATTTAAGCATTAGATATGATGATAAAGTATTGTTTAAAGATGTTAATCTAAAAATAAAGGCAGGCGATAGAGTTTGGTTAAAAGGTAGTAATGGATCTGGGAAATCAAGTCTTATAAAACTAATTCTTGGTGAAGATATTTCTTATGATGGAGATATTTATAAGTGTAAAAACATTTCATATGTTTCTCAAGATACATCTTATCTTGAAGGAAATGTTGATGAACTAGCAAGAAAGTATAGTGTAGACTTAAATCATTTAAAATCAAATCTTTATAAAATGGGGTTTGAAAGTATTCAGTTTGAAAAAGATGTAAGTACTTGGAGCGAAGGTCAAAAGAAAAAGCTTTTGATTGCTAAAAGTCTTTGTGATCGTGCTAGTTTTTACATTTGGGATGAACCTTTAAACTTTATTGATGTTATAAGTCGTATGCAAATTGAGGATTTGATTTTATCAGTTCAGCCTACTATGTTATTTGTAGAACATGATGAGTTCTTTGGAGAAAGAATTTCAACTAAAGTACTTGAACTTGAATAATAAATAAAATTAAACAAATGGTGTAACAAATTCAATTTTAAATTGTTTTATAATTTGTTACACCATTTTATTTTTAAATTTTTACATAAATAAAAATAAACTTATCGCCATAACTAGCATTCCAAAAACTAAACCATAGATAGAATAATGTCCGTCATCATATTCTTTAGCTAAAGGTAGTAATTCATCAATAGAAATAAATACCATTATGCCTGCAACAGATGCAAATAATATACCGAATACGGTGTTATTCATAATTGGCATTAAAATCATATAACCAACTAATGCTCCCACAGGTTCGGCTAATCCAGAAATAAATGAATATAAAAAGGCTTTTTTTCTACTACCCGTTGCATAATAAATTGGAACAGATACAGAAATTCCTTCCGGAATATTATGGATAGCTATTGCAACAACTATGGGTATAGCTATAGTTGAATCTTGAAGTGCAGCGATAAAAGTTGCTAGACCTTCAGGGAAATTATGAATAGCTATTGCTAATGCTGTAAAAATTCCAGTTCTCATTAATTTCATTTTAGCTTTTGGTGTATTTAAACTATTTGAAGAGATTTGATCTAATTCCTCAACATCCCTTACTTCATGGGGGTTAGTATCCTTTGGTATAAATTTATCTATTAAGGCTATAACTAAAATCCCTCCAAAAAAACCTAGTATGGTAGCGCCAGTTCCCATTTTATCTCCAAATGATAATGATAAAGAATCTTTAGCCTTAACAAATATTTCAATCATTGAAACATATATCATAACACCTGCTGAAAAACCTAGGCTACAAGACAAGAAATTTTTATTAGTATTCTTAGAAAAAAAGGCAATGAAACTTCCGATTCCAGTTGATAGTCCTGCAATTAATGTAAGTAAAAAAGCAAATCCAATGTTATCCATAAGCCCTCCTTAAATTAAAAATGATTTATAAATGATAATTATTATCATTTATAAAATTATAGCATGATAATACTATAAAGTATATTAAAAATTTCAGTATGCAAAATAAAACTCTATTTGATTAACAATCTGTTTTATCATTTAAGAAACTACTTATTATTTTTATGTTTTAGGCAAATTAGCTAAAGTTGGAGCTTTAACAAGTCGTACATTTATAATGAACTATGTTAAAAAGGGAGTTATTAAATAAGGGGATGAATATATGAATATTTTAAACGTGAGTAGTGAGAGTTATATATTAAAAAGTTACAACAGTAGCTCTTTAAAAAATATAAAAATTAATGGGACTGCTAATAAAAAAGATAGAGGTATACCTTTAAAAGAAATACATATTTTTAATAAAGGTAAGCAGTTAGCTCGAGAAAACTTAGATGCTACATATAACTCAAGTATAAATCACAAATTTCAAGAATCTCTAGAACACAAGTTATCGCAACTTACTGAAATAAAGAGTATGATTGAAAATAAAGATAAAGAAAATACTAAATTTGATCTTAATATAAAGAGTACAGATAAAATTAAATCTAAGAAAGATATATCTATAAGTGAAGAAGAGAATTTATTTAGCGAAGAACAAATTAATCTTGAAGATATAAATAAAAAGATATCTGAAACTAAAAGTGAATTAAAGGATAGTAAAGTTTTAGCTAAAGAGTTAAGTCAACAGTCTGAGATCATTGATGATAAAATATCTATGTATAAAAAAATGTATGGTAATGATATGTTCCAGATGGCGGAGAAAGAGGTAATTTTAAAAAAGGTATATGATACTCGAAACAATCCACTAATCAATGAGCTAAAGCGTACTGGTAATGAAATTATAGAACTTGAATCTCAAATAAAAGATAAATTAAATAAAGATCAAGAGCCAAAAAAATAGTATTATTAATAAAAAGCTATCTATTATTATTAATCTGTGCTATAATAATATTTGTAGCAATACACAAATAAAATTAAGAGACCTAGAAATAGGTTCATAGGAGTTTTTTAATGATGAATGGAACAGTAAAATGGTTTAACAATGAAAAAGGATTTGGTTTTATATCAGTAGAAGGTGGAGAAGACGTATTCGTACATTTCTCAGCTATACAAACTGATGGATTCAAATCATTAGAAGAAGGTCAAAAAGTAAACTTTAATGTAGTTGAAGGTGCTAGAGGTCCTCAAGCAGAGAATGTAACTATATTATAATATATATATATATGTTCGGAAAAAAGACACATCGTGTGTCTTTTTTTTATGCCTAATTTAAGATTTAATATTCACCACAATCTAAAATAAGTATATTTACTTAAATACATATCTTTTATATTTTAACCCTCGATAAACTAATCTTAGTCCATTTTTGACCTTTTATGCACTTTATTTTGTATAATTACTAACTAAACTTTAAAATCAATTTTTTTTAATTTACATAAGTAAGAGACTAGATGATATATAGGATTTTATATCTAGATTGAATGGAGTGATAGTTAGAATGATAGAGTATAATGATTTGAAGATGATAGATTGGATAATAAATAAAAAGATAAATAGGGTAGTTCACCATTGCTTAGTAGCAACACTATATATATCAATGGTTGTGCTATATATTATTGCATATAATTCGGGTATGTAAAATTCAATAAGTTTTTAGATTTTATATAAATGGTAATAGATATTACTTTAGGAGGTACTACTATGGTTAAATTTTTTGCGTTTTTTTTAATACTTGGGGGATTTGGATTCATATTAAGCAGTATTGTATTTAAATACATACTTAGTAAAAAATACTTTAGTAAATATTCAGATCCTCATAAGTATATTAATTTATCATTTTTTTTGATATTTATTTCAGGGATAGCTTATATTGTTATAGGGGTATGTTCTTTATACATAAACGGGACTATTCTTTTAGGTGTTATATCGTTAATCCCATTAGTAATTTTAACTCTATCGTCAAAGATAAATAAAGCGTTTGGAATTAAAGGTAATAAGTCGTAAAATTTGTTGTTAGAACTAACTAGAAATGTGTTTCCAGTTTGAGAAATAGCTATATGAAAGACTTTGGATAGATTATTTTTAGATGTAAGATTAATCTAATAATACATTTAGTTTAAGGAGGAGTTATGAAAATAAGCACAATAATAAAACAACGAAGATTAGATTTGAATTTAACTCAAGAGCAAGTAGCGGAACAAATTTTTGTTTCTACGAAATCAATTTCAAATTGGGAGAATGACAAGAATTTTCCGGATATAGAAAGTTTAGTTCGACTTGCAAAACTTTATGACTTGTCCTTAGATAGTTTATTATTGGAGGGATCAGATATCGTAAAAGAGATAAAGAAAAAAGAAAAAGTGTATGAACTACAGAAAATAAGTTTAATTGGTCCGCAATTAACAAATGTATTTTTGATGTTAATGCTTTTTTTACCTAACATTTTCAAGGAATTTTATATGTCCGACTATATGTATGGTTTACTTGTATTAGTTATAGCATCTAATGCTATAACAGGGTTTTATTTTATTAATAAATTAGATAAATATAATTTTAGAGAAAATGGGAACAAAACACTTATATCAATTCAAATAGTAGGCTCTATTCTATTTTTCGTATTTTTAGGATTTACTACGGTAACAAGTATATTGCTTAAATAAAGATCTTACAGATTAATAAATCGTAAACTCTACTTTTGGGCATTTTTAATAGATATATTTCAATATGTTTTAATGAATAGTTAATTTTAATTACGTAATATATAATTGAATTAATAAGTATATCATTCAATTGATGTGAAAATAGAGATTGATAGGGGGAAAAAATGAATATTATATCTGTTAAAAAGCAGCCAGAGTATGCTTCGGCAGCAATAAAATACTTTCAAGAAAAGTGGGCAAGTGAAGACAGTCTAAAAGTATATGAAGATTGTATAAATAACTGTATAACAGCAAAGGGGGCACTTCCGCAGTGGTATCTTCTTTATAACGATAATGAAATTGTTGGGTGTGCAGGTTTAATTACCAATGATTTTATCAGTAGAATGGACTTATATCCTTGGATTTGTGCATTATATATTGAAGAAAAATACCGTGGGAACTCTTACGGTAAGCTACTACTTGAGGAGGCAAAGAAAGATTCAAAAGAGGGTGGTTTTGATAAATTATATTTATGTACTGATCATATCGGATATTATGAACGTTATGACTTCAACTACATAGGTACTGGGTATCATCCATGGGGTGAGGAATCACGTATATATGAAGCAACACTTAATAAATAAAACTAAAGCCCTTAGAATCTAAATAAATAGATTATAAGGGCTTATTTATTTTTAGTATGAAGAACTAGAAACTTCAGCATTTACTAAGTCACAAACTTCTTTTGGATTATTAAAGCTCATTTTTGCATCTGAACAAGAAACTCCTGAGTTATTCCAAGCTACCAAACCTGATATAACACCTGCATTATTTGCACATTGAATATCAGTTGTCATATCACCAATATAAATACATGAATCTTTATCTGCTCCTGTTAATTCCATATATTTAAACAGTGGATCTGGGTATGGCTTGTGATTTTCTGTATCATCTTCTAAAACGATAGTTGTAAAAAATTCCTCTAAATTAAACTTTCTAAAGTACTTATCATACTCATTTTTACTTCTTGATGATACAGCTCCTAAAGAACAATTATTTTCTTTTAAAAATTCAAGCATTTCCTTTGCACCATCAAAAAAGTCTGCATCAGAACAATACTTTTCGTAATTTACTTGCCATTTACATATATAATTTTTATCAACGTTAGCATTCAATTTTTTAAGACCTATATCTGTTGTAACCCCTAATACCACTCTTATTTCCTCTAATGTGTATTCATATCCATATTCTTTTAATGTATCTTGCCATGTTTTTAATATAGCATTTTCTGTATCAATTAATGTTCCATCTAAATCAAATATATAATGTTTTAAATTCATATTGATTGTCCCCCTGTAAATTGTTATTTTTTAAACTACTTTATTTAAGATAACTATACCATAACCTTATATATTGATATAGAAATATAATTTAGAACATGAAAAATGTAGATTTAAAATGGTAATCAAAAATTTATTTTTTAGATTAATGGTAGAGAATAGATTTGATATAATTAAGAGTATACGAAATCTAGAAATTTACTGGAGGAACTTATGAATAATTTAGTTTTAAAGAAGGTTGCAAAGTCTTTAAATGATTTTAATTGTATGTGGGCAATTGGTGGGTCTACGCTATTGAATCATTATGGACTAGTAGAGGAGCCTAAAGATATAGATATATTGGTTAATCCTAAAGATACAGAAAATGTGAAATTAGCAATGAATAAAATAGGTAAGCCGCTTGAGACCATAAATAACAGTGATAAATTTAAGTCTGATGATTTTTTTAGATACGATGTAGATGGTACAGAAGTTGAGTTTATGGTTGGTTTTAGAATAAAATGTGAAGACAGTTTATATGAAGTTATATTTGATGAAGAATCAATCGTTTCAACGGTTTTAAAGGATGAAGTTAAAATTAATCTAATGTCACTTGAAGATTGGTTTGTAATTTATCATATTCTAGGTGATCCTAAGAATAGAACTCATTTGATAAGTAAATATTTCGAGAATAACGGAGTAAGTCATAAGAATATATTAATCCGTAATCTGAATTTACAAATGCCTGAATATATTAAAAATGAAATTTTAAATTTAATCAGTTACTAAATTGAAATTTAAGGAAATGATTAGATTTTAATTTATAAACTGTTGAACGTTTAATCATGATATATATTTAGTACTGAAAAGCCATAGAATTGATACTATGGCTTATTTTATTTATATTCTTTAGATTTTTTTAGTAAAATATTAAGCTATTCTATGATATACGCATTAACAATTTCACCGTAGTATATTGTATGAAAATCTCTATTAGCTCCATGATATGAACTTTCTACATCTTGTGGGTAAGATTTATTTTTTATTTCTTCACTAATTGCATTCTCATCTTGTTTTTGTTTATATATAATTTTACACTCCAAAGTTAAAGGAAGTTCTTTTATTCCTGGAACTGAAATAATGTTTGGTGATTCAAGCGATAAGTTAAGCTCACTAATCTTATCAGTCGTACTACCAGATTTTGTACCACATATTCCTAATATATTTTTATTAAAATCCCCAAGAGGTACATTTATAGTAAATTCAGGATTTTTATCCAGTTGTTGTTTTGTGAAACGATTCTCTCGTACGAATACCGTAAATATTGGGTTTCCCCATTTTACACCTAAAGTTCCCCATGAAATAGTCATAGTGTTGACCTTATCGCCTACCTTTGTTGTTAATAAAACCCCGCTTTGTAAAGCTTTCATAATTTCATTTGAGTAATCAAATACATTTATTTCTTTTTTCATAATATAAAACTCCTTCAGTATTTTTTTGTTCTTGCTACATCTTTATAACTAATTATATAATTAAAATTAAATAATAATAGTATGCACTTTTTTGTAAGATACTATCAAAAAGGAGAGTGTTACATGAAACCACTAGAAAACACTAAAAAAAGAGAAGTAAATATAAAACCTTTCGCTTACACGATGTCTATGATTGGTGGCAAGTGGAAAATGCATATATTATTCTGGCTTTGGCATAAGGAGGTTCTAAGATATAACGAATTAAAGCGAAACTTAGAATGTGTTACACATAAAATGTTAAGCAGTCAATTAAAGGAATTGGAGCGAGATGGATTAATAATTAGAAAAGAGTATCCTCAAGTACCTCCTAAAGTAGAATATAGTTTATCTGATAAAGGAAAAAGTCTTATGCCAATTTTAAGCGAAGTTT
This sequence comes from Paraclostridium benzoelyticum, assembly GCF_001006285.1. Taxonomy (GTDB): domain Bacteria; phylum Bacillota; class Clostridia; order Peptostreptococcales; family Peptostreptococcaceae; genus Paraclostridium; species Paraclostridium benzoelyticum. The sequence continues at coordinate 6,467 of NZ_LBBT01000256.1, read as the reverse complement.
GTCATTGGGGATATAAATATGTAGATTAGATTAGGATAACATTATATAACGATCCTCAAAATTACTCATTATTTTGCATAAAGTTAATATCATTAAATTGAAATTTAATTAATAATTTATGTATAATATGTATAATATTAAAATTATAGGTAATATTCTAAAATTGGAGGTAGTTATGTATAGTTTTTTAAATGATTATAGTGAAGGAGCACATGAAAATATACTCAATGCTCTAATTAGTAGTAATTTGAAACAAAGTGCTGGTTATGGTTTAGATGAACACTGTGAAGAAGCGAAGGTTATACTAAAAAAAGTACTTAAAAACAATAAAATAGACATCCATTTTATGACAGGCGGTACTCAAACAAATTTAATTTGTATATCCTCATTCCTTAAGCAATATGAAGCGGTTATTGCAGTTGATACTGGGCATATTGCTACTCATGAAACGGGGGCTATTGAAGCCTGTGGGCATAAAGTAATTACTACTAAAAGCAACGATGGAAAGTTATGTAAGGAAATTATAGGAAAAATTTTAAAAACTCACAATAATGAACATATGGTAAAGCCTAAATTAGTATATATTTCGAATTCTACAGAGATAGGAACCATATATACTAAAGAAGAACTAACTAGCTTATATAACTACTGTAAGGAAAAAGATTTAATTTTATTCATTGATGGTGCAAGAATGGGGGCTGCTATCACGAGTAAAAAAAATAACTTAGAGTTAAGTAATTTAGTAAATTTATGTGATGCATTTTATATAGGTGGAACAAAAAATGGTGCATTACTTGGCGAGGCATTGATAATATGCAATGATAGATTAAAAGAAGACTTCAGATACAATATAAAGCAAAAAGGAGCTCTACTTGCTAAAGGAAGGCTTCTTGGTATACAATTTATAGAACTATTTAAGGAGGGTTTATTCTTTGATTTAGCTAATCATGCTAATGAAATGGCATTATTAATCCAGGATGCGCTAATTAAAGAAGGATATACTCTATTAATAGAATCACCAACAAATCAGATTTTTCCTATAATGCCTAATTCATCAATAGAAAAATTAAAGGAAAAATATGATTTTCATATATGGGAAGAATATGATGAAAACCATACTGTAATAAGACTTGTTACATCATGGGCTACAGATAAAGATAAGGTTTTATCATTTATTAAAGACTTAAAAAATTTAAAATGATATAGAGATGATATTAAATATTAAATAAGATAATAAAAATGAGGAGCTATATAAGTTTCTCATTTTTTAATATGTTCAAAAAACATATATTTTATTGAATATATTTTTAATCATAAAATTTGGGATAATCAAATAAAGAAGTTCTATAAATTGTTATGTTCTAAAATTTCTATTTTAATATTGAATTAGGATAAATAAATGACATTAATAGATTATAGGATTATCACCCATTAATTTAGGTAGTATTAATATCACAAGCAAATTGAATATTACATGTAAAAGTATACTTCCTGATAACGACTCTGAATACATATAAATTAGAGCTAAAGCTATTCTTAATATAAAAGTATATATTCCTTGGACAATATTTAAATGAGATATACAAAAAACTAATGCTTGTCCAATACTGCAAATGTTAGGCTATAATTTTTTGAAATATACAAATATAATATATCTAAATATTGTTTCTTTAAATACAGGTATTAGAATTATTAGTATAATCAATTGAATTAAAGAATTACGTGCAGACTGTATTTGACTTAGTGTCTATATGTAACTTGGAATTATTTTAATTAATATCTGAGTTAAACTTTGCAAAATAATACTTAATCCAATTCCAAATAAAGTAATATTTAATGTATATTTAAAGTTTATGTTTTTAATAATCTTTTTACTTAATAATTTTTTACCATAAATAGAGTATATTAATTGTAATAAAATTAATGTAATTACATGTCCTACAAAAACTATTATATACGTATATTCATTTATTTTATTAGAATCCTTCAAAAAAATCATTCCTACAATTGAAACTAATGCGAATATACCTTGATTTAGTACAATTAACCCTAAACATAACCATATTGACTTTAAAAAATTTTTCATAACTACACCTCCTAAATTATACCATTCTAAATATTACAGCTTTTAGTATTTTTATCTGCCATTTAAGTATATTGTTGTTTTAAAACTACTTTATTAAGATAGCAATATCATAACCTTATATATTTTTATTTATTAACTTAATGTTAGATATCATATTTGATATAATTAAGAATATATGAAATGCAGAAATTTACTTGAGGGACTTAGGAATAAGTTAGTTTTAAAGAAGGTTACAAAACCTCTAAATGAGTTTAACTTAACCTAAAGATACAGAAAATGTGAAATTAGCAATAAATAAAATAGGTAAGCCGCTTGAGACCATAAATAACAGTGATAAATTTAAGTCTGATGACTTTAAAAATAGAACTCATTTGATAAGTAAATATTTCGAGAAGAAAGGAGTAAGTTATAAGAATATATTAATCCGTAATCTGAATTTACAAATGCCTGAATATATTACAAATGAAATTTTAAATTTAATCAGTTACTAAATTTATGATTAGAACTTAACTGATGACTTATTAAACTAATAAAATATATATTGGAGGTAAATATGAGTAAATTAATTTGTACTAAATGCAAAAAAGAAATAAATGAAGGAGATAAATTTGTAGTAGAGCTTGTGATGCCAAATGGATTTACAATGCCAGTTGGTAAATTAGATACAATATTAGAAAAAAAATCGATTAGTATACATTGTGAAGAATGTAGAGAATAGTCTATAAATTTTGTTATGTATTTTACATAAAGTTAAAGCCCTTAAAATTCATTTATTTGGATTTTAAGGGCTTTTTTAGTACTACTTTTGAAATAAGTTTTTATAGTATTTACTTAAATTTTACCATTTTAGGCTAAATAAAAGCTATTTTAGTCCACTTTTAAAGTTGGTTTAATTTTATATGTTAAAATAATTTTGTATTTATTAAATATATAAAAATCACTAACTATACTAGCGATTTTTATTCCAGGAGTAGACGAAATTTTAAAATTTTAACGTAGATATTACAGTGCATATATGGTTTTAACAAAAGGAGAATATAGTATGTATATGAAAAATGAAAGTTTAATGAATAAGGCCCGTAGGGCAAAAAAGTTACCAAGTATAGCTTGGGCAATTGTATTAACATTTCTTATTATGGATTTTGGTGCTTTTTTCGGTCAAATTCCATTTAAAATTATATCATTTTTTAGTTTTGCGAATACAAGCCTTCAAAACGAAAATCTTATAACTTTATTATTTGAATTACTTAGTTTCTTTGGTATATCACTACTTGTATATATAAGAGTAGTTAAAATTGAAGAGAGGCCTTTTTCTTCTATTGGATTTTGTAAAGAAGGATGGATAAAGAAATACTTAACTGGATTTATGGTAGGTGCTATATTGACTGTTTCAGAAGTAGTTTTATTGTATTCTTTTGGACTGATAAGTGTAGAGCATAGCCCTAGCCAACCAGTAGGATTGTCTGCTATAAAGTACATAATTATAATATTAATTGGATGGATAGTTCAGAGTTCGGCTGAAGAAATTGTAACTCGAGGATGGCTTATGAATGTTTTAAGTGCTAAGTATAATGGATGGGTAGGTTTAATTGTATCATCCACTTACTTTGGTTTTATGCATGGATTTAATCCTAATATTAGCTATATAGCGGTTATAAATTTAGTTTTAGCAGGATTTTTATTTGGACTTTACGTTTTAAAAACTAATGACCTTTGGGGAGCTTGTGGACTTCATTGTGCTTGGAACTTCTTTATGGGAAACATATTTGGGTTTGAAGTTAGTGGGACTAGTGCATCTGTAGGTACTTTATTTGATTTAAATTTAATTGGAAACCCATCAATTTCTGGTGGAAAGTTTGGACCTGAAGGAGGCATTTGTGAAACTATTATAATAATATTAGCTATAATAGTTATTATTTGTTTAGATAAGAAAAACTTCTTTAAACAATATGAATAAGACCTTATTTAATATAATTAAGGCACACTAAGAAGTGTGCCTTTTTAATTTATCAAATTATAAAAGAGTTAAATTCTAAGTTTTATCCATTTAGCGAATTTTCTCCACTCGTCTCCTGAAAATATAGATATTACAAAGTCTGAAATAATTACTCCTATTTCTAAAACTAATTCCACAATTAAAACCTCCTTTTAAACATACTATACTTAAAGTATATCCAATAAAACCTATCTATAGTGAGCTCATATAAAAACCTTAATATATAAATTCAAGATAAGGGCAGATATATTAAAATACAAATCAATTAGATTGAACGTATTTTTATTAGGTTAATTGAAATTCTGCTATGATTTAATTAAAAAGGTGGATAGTTTAAATTTAGTTTGTAAAATTAAAGTTAGGAGGTACAGTTAAGGATATGAATGATATAATACAAATAATATTCACGGTTATAGTGGTGTGTACGATTATAATTACAATGATAAAAGTGATGAAGAAAAGTGACAAGAAAAATTATAAATCTGAAGGGATGATGATTGGATTTACAATCGGTGCAATTTCTGGTTATTATATAATGAATTCACTTATATGTGCGACTATAGGCATGTTTTTGGGGATTGAAATTGGGAAAATAATAAAAAGAAATAGTTAAAATGATAATATTGTATAATCTAAATTAATTTAGATATGCTAATTTTGTGTTCAAAAAACATATGATTTAGCTAACATCTCTATTTAATAACACATTTAAAAAATTAATATATAGACTGCACAAGAAATCAAAAATACCTTTAAGCCTAGTTTCGAACAAAGTTAATACTTTTAGAGTCCAAATAAATGGTGTCTAACGGAATTTTGATACTACTTCTGAAGTAAGTTTTTCTGAACGAGGAAAAAGCACTCCTAGGAGTGCTTTTATTTATTCTAATGCCAATTTATTTTTTGATTTAAAATAAATTCTAAAGCATATATCTTCAATTAATGCGTAAGCACCACTAGTTATAAAATATAAACCTAATGCAACTGGTGTTCTTGCAGTTAATATAAAACTCATAACTACTGTGATTATAGCCATATGTTTATTAAGGGCTACTTGAGAACTAGTCTTAAAATAAGGTATATAGTTTATTGAATTTGGAGCTAACATTATTAATGTATATATACAAGGTATTATAAATAAATTATCAGACATGCTTAAGTTATTTATCCAAGGAACTATAGAACTAGAAAAATCCTGTGGCATACATTGAAAATGTTCTATAAAGCGCAAATACTATTGGCATTTGAAGCAATAAAGTAGAACATCCCAACATACTTTTCATGCTCTCAGTTGCATGTAATTGCATCTGCTTTTCAAGCTCAGTAGGATTATTTTTATATTGTTCCTTTAAGGTACTCATCTTATCAGCCATGTCTTGTTGTTTTCTCATAGAGAGTTTTTGTTTCATAGATAACGGCATAAGTATTAATTTAACCATTAATGTTACAACGACTATTGCAACCCCTAAATCTCCTGTAAAACTAAATAATATACTTAGTAAATCTTGTAATATACTTGAAATGAAATTCATTTTATTTTCTCCTTTTAATTATAATTTAATATTTTGGATTAAAAAAATTTCATTTCAAATTAGAATAGACTACAATACCTCCAAACATCGTATTTCTGAAATACAAAATACTGTTTTGGTATTAAATTATAAAAATACTCTAGCCTATTATAAAAAACAGTCTTTATAAAAGTATCATTAATTTTAGAACATATAGATTCTTTACAGAAGTAAACTAGAGATCCTATTATGGAAATTAAAAATGCCGCATAGATTAATATATAAATTATATTATCTATATCAGGTCTCATTATTTCACCTCACTTCACAATTTTAATTTTATGTATTTTATATAAAGATAATATACATAGAATCGAAAAGATGAATTCTAAGAGCAGTTTGATATAATTAACATATTAAACATTTAGGAGGAGTAGAAGAATGATAGTTTTAATTGGAGGGAGCTCACATTCTGGAAAAACATTATTATCTCAAAAACTACTTGATAAGTATAAGTATCGTATATATCTATAGATCATTTAAAAATGGGACTTATACGAAGTGGCAATACTGACTTAACCCCTGAAGATGATGATAAATTAACGGATTATCTTTGGCCTATTGTTAGAGAAATAGTAAAAACAGCTATTGAAAATAAACAAAATCTCATTATAGAAGGGTGCTATATTCCATTTAATTGGAAAGATAGTTTTGATAAAAATTACGCTAAACAAATAAAGTATATTTGCCTTATAATGACTAAAAAGTATATAGAAGATAATTTTTCAGATATAAAAAATTATGCAAATATTATAGAAGAACGTTTAGATGATTTGAGTTGTATAAAAGAAGAGCTTATAAAAGATAATGGGTT
>NZ_LBBT01000255.1 GCF_001006285.1 Paraclostridium benzoelyticum | reverse complement strand
ATTTAATAATATAATTACATAAATATCATAAAAAGTAAAACTTTAATGTTGGTAAACTTATTTTCAAAAATAGTAATGATTATTTTTATTAAATTAGTTTATATATTGAACTTAAGGGAATATATATACTATACTAATAAAAAGGGGTGTTTTAAATGTATGATAAAATAGAGTTAGGATATAAATTTAATGAATTAGAACCATATATAGATGCTAAAACTGTAGAAATACACTATGGTAAACATCTACAGACTTATGTAAATAATTTAAATAATCTTTTACAAGGTTATGAAGATATTGTTAATGGAAAAAGTTTAGAGGAATTGCTAAAAAATGTGTCTGAACTACCAGAAGAAATTAGACAAGGAGTTATAAATCAAGGTGGTGGAGTTTATAATCATAATTTATACTTTTCAATTCTATCGCCTAAAGCTTTACTAGTGCCAGAAGGTAAATTACTAGAAAAAATAAACCAAACCTTTGGAAGTGTTGACAATTTAAAAGATGAATTAAGTAAAAAAGCTATCGCACAATTTGGATCTGGTTATGCATCGTTACTTATGGATAGAAATAAAAATTTATTTGTAAAATCTACATCAAACCAGGACACAAACCTTCAAGATGGTTTAGTCCCTATACTTACAATCGATGTTTGGGAGCATGCTTATTATCTAAAATATCAAAATCTTAGAGCTGAGTATGTAAATAATATATGGAATATAATAGATTGGGAAAAAGTTTCAAATCTTTACAATTCTTAATATAAAAAGAGGATATCTTAATAGTAAATATTAAGATATCCTCTTTTTTTAATCAATTTTTTCAATATAATGACAGTTAACATCAATGTGATTTAAAAATAAAAGTATCCTCTCATATAGAGGGTGTGATTCTTCTCCATATTTTTCTTCTAATTTTATTCCTAATTCTTCTACATTTTTTTTACCATCAATTTGTAAGAATATAAAACTGCCATATTCATCTAATTCCATCTTTTTATACATAGGAATTTTAAATTTTAATTTTCTAAAAAAGTTTTGAACCTTATGATCTTGTTTTTCAAGTATAGTAACTATACCATCAGAACTTACTTCATATTCAATATTCTCACTTTTTTTAAAAACTAAATTTAAAACTTCTTCATTATTTTTCATTATTTTTTACCTTAGATGCTATTATTGGCCATGCAGTAAGTCCTACTAATACTATTAAAAGTATTATTGCCATCATATTTCCAGATGCAAATCCACTTGGCCCTGCACTTTTTATAACACCTGATACTTGTAGTATTATACCTATTAGACCTATTATAGATCCTCCTGCTACAAGTCCTGATGATAAACTTATACCATTTGAAACTTTTACTTCTTTTTCTTGTTCAGATTTAGAAGTTTTTTCAACAAATACACGGATTAAAGCTCCTATTAATATTATAGAAGTTGTTGCTATTGGTAAGTAGAATCCTATTGCAACTGTCATTATTGGTAAATCTAAGAAATATAAAACTATTGCCATAAACACTCCAACAATTATCATAACCCAAGGTAATTGCCCTGACATTATTCCTGATGTAAGTGTTGATATTAAGTTTGCTTGAGGTAATGCAAATGGAGGATTATCGCCTGTAACTACAAGTTGGTTAGAAAGTAATATTGTTGTACCAACAACAACTATTACACCTACTATGCCTGCTATTGCAAAATATTTTTGCATTTCACTTTTATTACCACCTATTATGTAAGTAACTTTTTGAGATTGGTTATATCCTCCAGCTACTGATATAGACACAACTATAAATGTACCAAATAATAATAATGATTTATTATCCGCTTGTCCACTCCATCCCATTATAACAAATACCAGTGTTGCTATAACTAAAGATGCTATTGTCATACCAGATACTGGTAAGTTCGATGTTCCTATTGTTCCTGTTAAACGTCCTGCAACTATAACAAATAGTGCAGCTAAAACTATTGAAACTATCGCTCCAACAATTGCCATCACTACGCTTCCTGAAACTAAAAACGCTCCTATAACTGCAACTACAATTCCACCTAATAATATCATTGTTTGAAGAGCAGTACTTCCTTCTCCATCAGCTGATGAAGATTTAGCATTCATTGTTTCTTTAACAGATGCTATTATAGTTGGTATAAGTTTTATTGCTCCTATTATACCTCCACAAAGCATCATTCCAGCTCCTATGTATTTTACATAGTTACCAGCTATATCATTTACACCCATTTGATTAATAGGCATTGAAGGATCGTTCCATACTTTAGCTCCTTCTCCTGCTAAATCAGTGAAGTACCCTATTAAAGGCATTATTCCAAAGTGAGATAATAAAGATCCTGCAAACATAGTTAATGCAACTTCAAGCCCTACTATGAATCCTATCCCTAAAAGTAGTGGGTTAACCTCTACTTCAAATTTACACTTATAAAACTTTTCACCTATAAAACTTATTACATTATTAGCTACATTTAAGAATGATCCTGTTAATACTGTTATAATACCACTTATTCCAAATCCAATTCCCATGTATTTCATTGAGTCTCCACCTGCATCTGATGCTACAAGTGTCTCGCATATAGCCATTGATTCTGGATACATAAGCTTTCCATGTTCTTCAATTATTAAATAATTGTAAACAAGTGATGAAACTCCTATACCAAATAGAACTCCACCTACTCCTACAACAAATCCTTCTAAAAATGTCACTTGGCTACCTATTAATAAAATAGCAGGTAGTACAAATATCATACCACTAGCAACTGATTCTCCACCACTTGCCATACCTTGTACTATGTTCTTACCTAGAATACCTTTTCCTTTAGCGAAAGCTGCTATAAATGCTGACCCTATTATAGATCCAGGTATACCAGCTGCAACTGTAAGTCCTGCTTTCATACCTGAGTATGCTGTAGACGCTGCAAAAACAACTGCTAAAACAATACCTATTATAAGTACTGCCATGTTTGCACCTGTTTTAGACTTGTCTGTTACATAGGGTACATAATCTTTGCCTGATACGCCCCCGTAAGCCTCTTTAGGTAATTTTTTATTCATTAAATTTCACCATCCTTTTGTTTGATTAACCTCATTATACCACAATATTTTGAAATCTAACTTTTTTAGAATTTTAACTTTATTAAAACTATTCAAATTCGACATTTTTTTTAGATTTTTCTGTTTTTTGCAAAAAAAATAGAGTTAACTATTTAGTTAACTCTATTTTTTATTTATTGTAATTTTTCAATGTAATGACAATTTACTTCAATGTGATTTAAAAATAAAAGTAATCTTTCATAAAGAGGGTGTGATTCTTCTCCATATTTTGCCTCTAAAATCTCACCTAACTCTTTAACATTTTTATTTCCATCAACTTGTAAGAATATATAACTACCGTATTCATCAAGTTCTATATTTTTATACATAGGAATTTTAAATCTTAATTTTCTAAAAAATCTTTGAATCTTATGATCTTGTTTTTCTTGTATAGTAACTATGCCACGATCATTTACTTCATACTCTATATTTTCATTTTTCTTAAAGACTAAATTTAAAACGTCTTCATTATTTTTCATTATTCTTAACCTTAGATGATACAATCGGTAATGCAGTACATACTACTAATACTACTAGTAATATCATTGCCATCATATTTCCAGCTGCAAATCCGCTTGGTCCTGCACTCTTTATAACACCTGTTACTTGTAATATTATACCTATTAGACCTATTATAGATCCTCCTGCTACAAGTCCTGATGATAAACTTATACCATTTGAAACTTTACCTTCTTTTTCTTGTTCAGATTTAGAAGTTTTTTCAACAAATACACGTATTAATGCTCCTACTAATATTATAGAAGTTGTTGCTATTGGTAAGTAGAATCCTATCGCAACTGTCATTATTGGTAATCCTAGGAAGTATAAAACTATTGCCATAAATACTCCAACAATTATCATAACCCAAGGTAATTGACCTGACATTATTCCTGATGTTAATGTTGACATTAAGTTTGCTTGAGGTAGTGCAAATGGAGGGTTATCTCCTGTTATTGTAAGTTGATTTGAAAGTAATAATATTGTTCCAACAACAACTATTACACCTACTATACCAGCTATTGTAAAGTATTTTTGCATTTCACTCTTGCTTCCACCTATGATGTAAGTAACCTTTTGAGATTGGTTATACCCACCAGCTATAGCTATAGCAACTACTATAAATGTACCAAATAATAATAATGATTTATTATCCGCTTGACCTTTCCATCCCATTATAACAAACACTAATGTTAATATAACTAAAGATGCTATTGTCATACCAGATACTGGTAAGTTTGATGTTCCTATTGTTCCTGTTAAACGTCCTGCAACTATAATAAATAGTCCAGCTAATAATACTGATGCTATAGATCCAACTATTGCCATAGTTACACTTCCAGATATAAGGAATCCTGCTACAAATGCTATTGCTATTCCACCTAATAATATTATAGTTTGAAGAGCTGAACTTCCTTCTCCATCATTAGATGATTTAGCTTTCATAGTTTCTTTAACTGATGCTATTATAGTTGGTATAAGTTTTATTGCTCCTATTATACCTCCACAAAGCATCATACCAGCTCCTATGTATTTTACATAGTTTCCACCGATATCATTTACACCCATTTGACTTATAGCCATTGAAGAGTTGTTCCAAACATTCGCCCCTGCTCCTGCCATTTCAGTAAAATAAGATATTAATGGTGTTATCCCAAAGTTTGCTAATATAGAACCAGCAAACATTGTTAAAGATACTTCAAGTCCTACTATAAACCCTATACCTAAAAGTAATGGATTAACTTCAACTTCGAATTTATATTTATAGAATTTATTTCCTATAAAGCTTATTACATTATTTGTTACATTTAAGAATGACCCTGTTAATACTGTTATAATACCACTTATTCCAAATCCAATACCCATGTACTTCATTGAATCTCCACCTGCATCTGATGCTACAAGTGTTTCGCATATAGCCATTGATTCTGGGTACATAAGCTTTCCATGTTCTTCTATTATTAAATAGTTATAAACAAGTGATGAAACTCCTATACCAAATAGAACTCCACCTACTCCAACTGCTAAACCTTCTAGGAAGCTAACTTGACTACCTATTAGTAATATAGCTGGTAAAACGAAAATCATACCACTAGCAACTGATTCCCCACCACTTGCCATACCTTGTACTATATTTTTCCCTAGAATACCTTTTCCACTAGCAAATGCTGCAATAAATGCTGATCCTATTATAGACCCTGGTATACCAGCTGCAACTGTAAGTCCTGCCTTCATACCTGAATACGCTGTCGATGCTGCGAATATAGTTGCTAAAAGAATACCTATAATTAATACAGCAACGTTTGCACCTGTTTTTGATTTGTCTGTTATGTAAGGTACATAGTCTTTTCCATGTATTCCTCCATATGCTTCTTTAGACAGTTTTTTGCTCATTTATTTCACCTTCCTTTTTTTAACTAAATCGATTATATCATATTTTTACAAAATTCGCTTAATTTTTTAAATTTTTAATAGTATTTTTTG